>CALMZY010000262.1 GCA_937870865.1 uncultured Lentisphaerota bacterium
GGCTCCAGGACAAACTGCCAGAGGATGTTCGGTTCCGCGGAAACGGCCTTGCGCACTCGGGCGGCCATGTCGAGCCGTCGCGCCAAAAGATTCCGGCCTTTGAAAAACATCGCGCGCCGATTTTCCGAACGTTGGAAAAGATCCGGCAATTCGCGGCCGACGAATCGCCGGGTCGGGCAATCCGCGATGATGCCCAACTTCCTTTGAACCAGCGCCTCCGCGCGCCGAAGTTCCTCGGCTGACAAGCTTGCGGTGGATTGGACCTGGTAGGGCGGGCGGTCGAGCGCGCGCAGTCCGAAACGCCGCTGGTCCCGGCGGATTTCTGTTCCGGGCAGGAGAAGGGTCTGAAGGCATTGAACGCGTATTCCGCGGAGCTTCGCCGCCCAGTCCAGCATGTTGCGGATTTCGTTCAGATCCTGGCCGGGCAAGCCGTACATCAAGTCCACGGTCACGAGAATCCCGGCGCGCGCCAGCGCGCGAATGCCGCGGTCCAGACGTTCCAGATTGGTTGGTCGGTGGATGCGCCGGAGTGTGTCCAGGTTCCGGCTCTGGACGCCGACCTCGATCTCCCGGAAGTTGGCGGCCGCGAGCAGGCGGGCGTCGTCGGGCGTGATCCTGTCGGCCTGGAGTTCGGCAAAGAACTCCAGCCGGCGGCCCCGGTTCAATTTCGCGAGTCCCGCGATGATCCGGCGGAACTCCGGATTCGCGTTGAACGTGGGATCGATGAACCGGATTTCGCGCGCTCCGCGGCGGCGCAGGACGCGGACGCGTTCGAGTACGTCGTCTGCGAGCAGGCAGCTGATTGCGTGCCGCCGATGGCCGTAGCAGCAGTAGGAGCAACGGAGGGGGCAGCCGCGAGTGGTTTCCAGGTAGGCCATGCCGTTCGCGTCCGGCTTATTATAAGGATAGGCCGCGGGCGGCAGATCGGTCCGCAGGTTGAAGGCGGGCGGTTGGGCGGGCGGCGAGTACCGTCGGCCGGTGCGCAGCGCTTTGAGGATTTCGGGAAAGACCTTCTCGCCTTCGCCGGATACCGCGATATCCGCCATCCGGCTTCGAAAAAGAAACGGATGATCGGGCGCGACCTCGGGCCCGCCTGCGACGACCTTCAGCTTCGGCAGGATCCTGCGCGCCTTCCTGACCAGGTCGAGCGTGCGTTCGATGTTCCAGAGAAAGAGGGTTGCCGCAATGACGTCGGGCTTCAGCCGCGTGATCGCCGCGAGCAGGCGGCGGTCATCGAGCCGGTCCGCGTTCGGGATGGACACGATCCGGTGGAAGCGGCGCTCGCCGGACCGTTCCAGCGCGTGCCGCAGGTAGACGGCCGCGAGCGGCACGTTTTCCTGCTGGCCGTGCGCATCGTGATCAAGCCGGGGCAGCTGAAGAAAAAGGATCTTTCGAGCTCTCACGAGGCTGAGTTAACCACGGAGACGCGGAGAAAAAAAGCATGAGCTTGCACACTCAGGTTTCAGGTCTCATACTCAGATTTCAATACGTTGCCCCGGTAGCTCAGTTGGACAGAGCAGCGGTTTCCTAAACCGCAGGTCGCGCGTTCAAGTCGCGCCCGGGGTACCATTTGTCCGTTCAATTCATCATGAAAACAAACACAAGAATCGCGGGAATCATCTGTCTGGTGGTGTTGGGCCTGTCCGCGGCGCGGGCCGACTGGCCGCACGTCGTCAAATCGGCCGACGGCGTTCCGATTTCGTACGAGGTCTATGGCTCGGGCGAGCCGACGTTGGTTTTCGTCCACGGCTGGAACTGTGACGCCCGCTACTGGCGCGAGCAGATCCCGTTCTTTTCGAAGAAGCATCGCGTGGTTGTCCTCGATCTCGCCGGCCACGGCCACTCGGGCCTGTCGCGCACGAAGTACACGATGGCGGCGTTCGGGGAAGACGTGAAGGCCGCGGCGGAGACAGCGGGGGCCGGCCGCGTGATCCTGATCGGCCACTCCATGGGCGGGTCGGTCATCGCCGAGGCGGCGCGGCTCATGCCGGCGCGTGTCATCGGACTGATCGGCGTGGATACGCTGGAGAACGTCGAGTATCCGCTGACGCAGGAGGAGTTCGTGAAGATGACGGCTCCCTTGCGCGAGGATTTCCAGGCCGGGTCCCGGGGCTTCGTCGGCCAGATGCTTTCGACCAACACCGATGCGCAGCTCCGCGAGTGGATTCTCTCGGACATGTCCGCGGCGTCGCCGGCGGTGGCGATGAGCGCGATGGACGAAATGATGGGCCAGTTTATCAGCGGCGAGGCGGCGAAGGTGTTCGAGCAGGTCCGCGTGCCGGTGATGTCCGTGAACGGAAGCCTGTGGCCGATCAACTACGAGGCCAACCGCCGGCACATGTTGTCCTACGATGCAATCGTCCTGACAAACGCAGACCACTTCCTGATGATGAACCGCCCGGCGGAGTTCAACGCCGCGCTGGAAGGGGCGGTGGAGAAGCTTCTGAAGAACGTCTCGGAACCTTGACGGTGCGCTATCTCTTGTCCGGATCGAGTTGAAGCCGGACGCCTTTGATTCTCTCTTCGCCGAACCGCTTCTGAAGGTTGGCGAGGACCTGCTTCTGCCCGTAGCGGCTCAGGTCGCTGAGCCACGCGGGATGATCCACGAAGATGTGGAGGATCTTCCGGTCGAGGCGGCCGGGGCGGGCGTGTTTTGCCACTTGCGGGCCGACGAGGGTCTCCCATTCGGTGATGAGCGCCTGTTCCCAGAAGTGCTTCTCCAAACCCATACCCTTCACGACGCTTTCGATCACAGGTTCAATGCCGGTGGAGCGGTCCGGCTGCGGAGGTCGCTCCCGGAGGATGTGGTGGCGCTCCCGCTCCAGTTGCCAGCGCGCTCTGTCTTCGCCTCCCCGTTTCATGAAGGAAAATCCTATTACAGGGGAAACGGAAAAAGCGACTTCGTAATTGCATCCGGACGAATGAAGGCCAGAATATCCTTCATGAAACTCCCGATTCTTCTATCCGCATTGGCTCTTGCCTGCCTTCTTGGCGCCTGCGCGACGACCTACGAGGCGAGGAAGGTGCAGCCGTCCGGGTTCCTCGGCGACTACTCGCAGTTGGAGGCCGAAGGGGAAGGACTGCTCTATGTTGACCGGGACGTGAAGGGAAAATACCCAGGGGTGATCCTTGAGCCCGTTCGCTTGTACGCGTCCACCAACGGCCGGCTGTCGAGACTCTCCCCGGAGGACCAGCAGGTCCTCGTGAACTACCTTCATGCGGCGCTCCAGACGTACATGACGAACCATTTTGCGGTGGCGGACGAAGCCGGGCCCGGGGTGATGCGCGTGCGAATGGCGATCACGGAAGCCCGTGCCGCCAACGTGCCGATGGATGTCATTTCAACCCTTCTTCCGATCGGTCTGGCTGTGAGCGCGGTCAAGCGGGTCGCCACGGGCGCGCACTCGGCCGTGGGCTCGGCGGGGATCGAGTGCGAAGCGGTCGATTCGGTTTCGGGCCGGAGGCTCTTCGCGTTTGTGGATGCGCGCGTCGGGCGGAAGGTGACCGGCCGATTCGACAAGCTCAAGCAGTGGCACACCGCACAGGACGCCTTCGACTTCTGGGCACAGGAGATCGCCCGGCAACTGGAGGGCGTTGGCTCGTCTTCGGAGTCCGAATCCAGCCATGAGAAGTAAAAAGCCCGCCGCACTTGCGGCGGGCCGGGGAGGGCGGACAAGACAAAGCGAAAGTAGTCAGTGGTCCGTTTGCTTATCGCCGGGCGGACCAAAACGGATCATCCAGTCGATGGCGGCTCGATCCCAGCCAATGTCGTGGCCGGCCTTCTGGCTCTCGTAGTACTTGTGAAGAAGAATCTCCTTCTTCATGTTGTCCCACTGCCGGAAAAGCAGAGTGTTCTTCACCCAGCAGGCATCCTCGTCCCGCGGGCCGTCCGACTTGACCATCTTTCTGTACGTCTGGGTTGACATAGGTTATCAACTCCACTTGTAAGGATACCCCTACGGTGTTAAAAGTAAAGAAAAACGTTTCTATAACAGCGTAAACCGTTTAACCTGAACAACATGAAAATACGTTTTACCTGATTTTGTTGCCGTCGGGATCGGTTTTTGGAAGATATCGTAAAAACCGGTTTTGACTCGGTGTGAAGAGCGGGTAAGTTACAGAAACAGTCGAACAGACGAAAGGAGAAGGAAACATGAGACGTTATGTTCTATTGGCGGTTGCGGCGGGGTTGTGTGTAGGGCTCACGGCGTGCTTCACGACTTCGGGGAAACAGGGGAAATGCGGAAAACCCGCGACGTGCGGGGCGGCGCAGACGGAGAAGATGTCCATCGATCAGTGTCCGGTCATGGCCAAGCTGAACCTGACGGATGAACAGAAGGTAAAAGTCCAGGCGATCTGCGACAAGTGCTGCGGATCGAAGTGTTCCAAGAAGGCCTGCAAGCAGATGACCGCGGAGCTTGAGAAGGTTCTCACTCCCGAGCAGATGGCGCAGTTCAAGGCGGCCCGCGCCGAAATGAAGAAGGAAGGCAAGTGCGGCAGTCAGCCCAAGGGTTCGTGCTGCAAACAATCCGAAGCGTCCGGCTGCCCGATGAAGAAGTCGGACTGACCAGAGGCTCGAAGCAGATCGTGATGGTTCGAACGGGTAGAGAGGCACAGCCGTGCGTCTCTACCCGTTGCCCCTTGTAGACACGGCATCCGCTTCCGGCGGGCTGTTGGTTTCTACTTGCCGCACAGGTTCGCGCGGATGAACTGGAAGCTTTGCTTCAGCGACTCGAACGGATCGCGCGGACAGACATCCTGCTCCGGCACGAACCACCGGCATCCCGATTCCTCCGCCGCCGCGATGATGGCGGGCCAGTTCAGGTTGCCGCTGCCGACCTCGGCGAACACGACCTCGTTCTTCGTGCTGATCGCGTAATCCTTCATGTGCAGGACGACCAGCCGGTCCTTCATCCGTTTGCACCAGTCGGCGGGGTCGCCGCCGCCGAACTGCACCCAGTACGTGTCCAACTCCGCCTGCACGAAACGCGCTTCCGTTTCCGCGTAGAGGATTTCGAGGACGGTCTTTCCGGCGACGCGCCGGAACTCCATGTGGTGGTTGTGATAGCAGAACGTGATGCCCGCCTTGTGGAACGCCTCGCCGGCCGCGTTCAGCTTCCGGGCGAACTCGCGCACCTCGTGGAGCGTGCCGAAGGGCGGGTTGGTTCCCGGCCACGGGTACGTCGTGATCCGGCACCCGAACGACTGCAGTTTCCCGATCACGCGCTCCGGGTTGGCGAGCAGCGTCTCGCCGTCCTCGTGCGTCGCGCAGCAGGCCAGCCCCTCGTTTTTCAGCATCCGCGCGAGTTCGCCGTCGTCGATCGCGCCCATCCCGCTGATCTCGACCGCCTCGTAGCCGATCGTGCGAACCTTGCGGAGGCTCGCGGCGATTTCGCGCGGTGTCTTGAGATGATCGCGAACGGTATACAGTTGAGCGGCCACCTGGTGGAGGTTCATGGGTCATCCTTTCTGAAGGCGTTTCAGGAACCGTTCGTAATGGGCCGCGTTCAGCGGCAGGTCCACGGTTTGTTCTTTGAACGAAGAGTAAATCATTGCGTTGGCCAGTTCGAGAGACCGGGTTCCCTCCTTCGCGGGCGCGATCAGCGGCGTGCCGTCGAGGATGGCATCCACGAAGTTCCGGGTCAGGGCCTGGTGAAGTTCCGGAGTGCGCGGCACGCGAACGGCTGTTTGCCGCGCTGCGGGTTTGGCCATCGGCGCGCGGGATGTCCTCCTGAACCTGGCGGCGGAAACGGAGTTCCGGGTGAGAGTCAATTTTCCGCCTTCCAGCACGATCCGGCCAAGGTCGCCCGCGATCTCGAACCGGTTTGTCCCCGGCGCCTCGCCCGTGGAGCCGACGAACACGCCGGTGGCGCCGCCTTTGAACTCGAGGCGGGCGGTGACCTCGTCCTCCGTGGCGATCGGGTGGTATTTCCCGATCGAGCAGAAGGCCCGGACACGCTCCGGCATCCCGCAAATCCATTGCAGGAGGTCGAGGTGGTGCGCGTACTGGTTCATGAGGATGCCGCCGCCCTCGTGCCGCCACGTGGCGCGCCAGCGGGCCGCCTCGTAGTAGACATTGGTCCGGAACCACTCTGTCATCTCGAGATGGACGCGCTGGAGCGCGCCGATGACGCCGGCCGCGACCGCGTCGCGGATCCATTGGTGCCGCGGGTCCGCCCTCTGGTTGAACATGATGGCGAAAACCTGTTTCCGGCCCCGGTGCGCGGCAACGAGCCGCCGCCCCTCGGCCAGGTGGCGCGCGAGCGGCTTTTCGACCAGCACGTGCAGTCCCCTCCGGAGGGCGTCGATGCCGATTTCCGCGTGCAGGGACTGCGGCGTCGCGATCAGCACGGCATCCGCCGCGCCGGAGCGGATCAGCGCGGAGCTATCGGTGAATGCCGCCCCGTGCCGCGCGAAGGGGCGAAGAGCCTTCGGGTTCGGATCGCAGACGGCGGTCAGAACAGCCCGGGGCACCTTCCCATCGAGCAGGCCGCGGGCATGGAAGGCACCGATGGATCCAAGGCCGATCACGCCGATTCGCACGCGCTTCATGGGGTGAATCGTAGGGTCAGCCGGCAAATAGCTCAAGCTTGGTTCTTGGGTTGCGGCGGTGAGCATGCTAAGGTAATCGCCATGAAACGTGTCGTGTTCATGATCCTTCTCGTGGCGGTCGCGGCGGGCTGCGCCATGCTGGACTCAGGGTCGAACGCCGGCCGCTACGTGGTCATCCATTACTACCCGTACACATTCTCCCTGGTGCGAACGATTGCCAAGCCGATGCCGGACTACGAGAACTGGGATGATATCCGGATGCGGCTCGACATGGAGCGGCTGGCGAATCTTGGCGTGGATATCGTGATGGTGACCGTGGAGCCGGATCGCATTCAGGACCGGGGCCGCGCGCTGAATTACCTGCGCTTCGTGGACCGCGCCTCCAAGTATCCCTTCAAGGTGGCGTTCATGGCGGACGGGCGGCGTGCCTCGCTGTTTGACATCCGGAAATTCGGCGAGTGGTGCGAGCGCAACCTTCCGAACCGCCTTGGGTATTTTCACCACGAGGGACAGCCCTTGGTCGAGTTCTGCCACGCGGAGGGCGCGGCAAGCTATACGAACCCGCACCTGACCATCCGCCGGACGGATGGGGGGGCCGAGTGGACCTGGGGGCCGGGCGAAAAGTACCAGCCGGAAGTGAGCCCCAACGGCGAGCAAATCATGGTCTACGCGGGGCTCTTGCGCAACGGGGACCGGCCTGAACTCGGCTTCAGCCTGACGAGGGACAAGGGCGCATGCATCCGCCGACAGTTCCGGCAGGCCGCGGAAACGGACGCGCGCTTCATCTGCATTTCCAGCTACAACGACTTCTACGAGGCGAGCGCGGTGGAGCCGAACACGTTCGACGGAGAGTCGGCCTTCAAGGCGCTTCGCAGCGAGATCCAGGGTTTCAAGTAGGCCGCGTCGCGCTACTTCTTCAATCCGAGCCCGAGCAGAAAGATGGGCCGCAGGATGCTCCACCAGCCGATGATGGGCGTCATCTTCGTGTATCCCAATTCCTTCGGAGGATAGATCTTGGTCGCGGGGACCTCCCGGACCTTGTACCCCAGTTTGATCGCCTTGAAGAAGATGTACGGTTCGAGCTCGTAGGCGTTGAGCCACTCCTGGTCGATCTGAATCCTGGAATCGTTGAAGATCGACACGCGGATCGCCCGGAACCCGTTCGTGCTGTCCGTGATCTTCATCCCGGCGGCCAGGCTGAACAGCCACGGGTGCAGGCGCGTCGCCATTTTCCGGTAGGCCGGCATGTTGCCCGTCTTCCCGCCCGCCAGGTATCGCGAGCCCTGCACGAAATCGAATCCGTCCTCGAGGATGGGTTTCGTCAGCGCCGGGATTTCGGCCGGCCGGTCCTTGTCGTTTCCGGCCAGGACAACGAGGATGTCGAAGTTCTCTTTCTGCGCGAGCCGGATGCCCGTCCGGATTGCCGCGCCGACGCCCATGCGGTGCGGGTGGGAGACGACGCGAACCCCCCGCTTCTTGATCTCGGCCACGCTGCCGTCGGTCGAGGCGTCGTCCACAACGACCACTTCATCGACGAGACCGGGCTGGAAACGGTCCAGGACGCTGCCGATTTTCTTCTCCTCGTTGAAGCAGACAGGAAGGGCAAGTATTCTCATGGGGCGCATCCGTTCGGTTTGTCTCGCGCGCTGCCGGGGCTGTCCCGAGGGGCGGCGGCAAAAACCTCATTTTCCGTAAATGATTTCGGTCTGCCGGCCCTCGTTGGCCAGGGATTTCGACGCCGCTTCCAGAATGTCCACCACCTCGGCTCCCTGCCGCGCGCTGCCGCGGCCGTTCAGCGGGTCGTTGGTGTTGATCATCGCGGCGAACGCGCGCGCCTGCGCGGAGAGCGGTTCCTGCGACGGGATGCGCGGCAGGATCACGTCGCCTTCCCGGGCGAGAAGCTGGAATTCGCCGAACGAATCGTATTTCGGCTCCTTGACCACCGACCGGTCGTAGATCATCACCGGTCCCGGCACGCCCAAGTCGTCCCACGTGATCATCTTCTTTTCGCCGACGACCGTGATCTGGCGGATTTTCTTCGGATCGAGCCAGCTCACGTGGATGTGGCCGAGCACGCCGTCGGGATAGTGCAGCGTCATGAACACGATGTCCTCCAGCTTCTTCTGGAGGTAATGCCCGCCGACCGCGGCGACGGTGGCCGGCCGCTGGCGCAGCAGGTGGTTGAAGATGTAAATATCGTGAGAGGCCAGATCCCAGGCCGCGTTCACGTCGTAGCGGAATGGGCCGAGGTTCGTGCGGACGGCGCTGAGATAATACACCGGGCCGGCCGCCTTTTCGTCGAGCGCGCGGGCCAGGTACTCGATGCCGGGATTGAAAAGGAATACGTGCCCGACCATCAGGCGCACGTTTTTTTTCTCCGCGAGCGACACGAGCTCCCACGCGTCCTTCCCCTTGGAGGTCAGCGGCTTCTCGCAGAGCACGTGCTTGCCCGCGGTGAGCGCGTCCCGGACGATTTCGTAGTGCGTGGCCGTCGGCGTCGCCACGACGACGGCGTTGACGTCCGCGCGCGCGAGGACCCGGTGATAGTCCTCCTCGATCGTCATGGCGGGATAGGAAGCCTGGATCCGGGCGCGGTGGGCGGCATCGGTCTCGGCGGCGGCAACCACGGAACAGCCCTTGATCGACTGGAAATTGCGCACGTGGTTCGGGCCCCAGCGTCCCAAGCCGATTACCGCAATGGAGACAGTCATGCTCGCTCCTTCGTTTGCCTTTCCGTGCCGCGGATTCCCGGCGCGCGCACGGGTCAACGGACCATATCAAACGCCGCCTGCCGGTCCAATCCGGAATGTGAATGCCGAGGCAATTACGGCGATCCCAGCGCCTGCTTGACGACCTTCGCCACCGCCGCGCCCACGCCCCGGACCCCGGCGATTTCCTGCTCGGTCGCCTTCCTCAGGCGCGCGACGGAACCGAAATGTTTCAGCAGCAGGTTCTTCCTCTTTTCGCCGACGCCCTCGATTTCATCCAGCATCGACTCGCGGATGCGTTTCATTCGCAGGCGACGGTGGTAGGTCAGCGCGAAGCGGTGCGCCTCGTCCCGGAGTTGAACCAGCACCTTGAGCGCGTTGGAATCGGCTGGCAGGCGGATCGGGTCCGGCTGCTTCCAGTGGATTTCTTCGAAACGCTTGGCCAGTCCGGCCGCCGGCAGGTCGCGCAATCCCAGCGCCTCCAGTTCCGCGCGTGCGGCGTTGAGCTGGGTGATGCCGCCGTCCACGAGGACCAGGTCGGGCAGGTTCTCCCTCTCTTCGAGCGCCCGCGAGAACCGCCGGCGGATGACCTCGGCCATCATGCCGGGATCGTCGCTGCCCGTCACGGTCTTGACGCGGAACATCCGGTAACGGTTTTTCTGCGGGATGCCCTCCACGGAGCAAACGAGGCTCCCGACCGCGTGTGTGCCTGAGATGTTGGAAATATCGTACGCCTCGATCACCCGCGGAAGCTGCTCAAGCCCGAGCACCCGGCGCAGTTCCTCGACGCCGGCGCGCGCATCCTCCGTCTTGATCGCCAGCGTCTTTCGCGCGCGGATCCGCTCCTTGACCGCGCGGCGCAGGAGGAACAGGGTGTCGCGCAGGGCGGCCGCCTTTTCGTAGCGTCGCTCCGCGGCCTCCTTCTCCCTCGCCTGCCTGATCTCCTCGAGGTACTCCGGCCTCTCGCCGCGCAGGACCGCGACCGCGAGGTTGACGCGTTCGCGGTACTGCTCCGGGCTGACCTTCGCGATGCACGGCGCCGAGCAGAAGCGCACGATGTCGTTGTGGCAGTGCTTGTGATCGTCCGGCCCCGGCACGCGCGGCCGGCACACCCTCAGGCCGAACCGCTTCTCGACGAATTCCAGCGCCGCCCACGCCGCGGGCGACGACGCGTACGGTCCGAAATATACCGCGCCGTCGTCCTTCCGGATCCGGCACGCCTCGAACCGCGGGAACGGATCGTCCGGGTTCACGCGGACCAGCAGGAAACGCTTGTCGTCCTTCATGTCCACGTTGTAGCGCGGACGGTAGTCCTTGATCAGCCGGCCCTCCGTCAGGATCGCCTCCGCCTCCGTGCGCGTGACGAGGATGTCGAAATCGTGGATGCTGTGGACGAGTCCGCGCAGTTTCGGGTCGGCGCTGCGGAGCGTGGCCTGGTGAAAATACGAGCGCACGCGGCTGCGGAGCGACGCGGCCTTGCCGACGTAGATGATCCGCCCGTCGCGGTCCCGCATGAAATAAACGCCGGGCTTGTCGGGCAGGTTCTGAAGCTTCTGCTTCACCTTGTCGGGCAGGTTCATCGGGGACACTATACCATTTTTCCAAGGCTTGGAAAAATGGCGGCGGAAATTTCCAACCCGTGCCGAAAATCCGGGGGTGCTGAACCGGGCTTTTACAGGAACGTGGAAGATTGCGGCGCCTTGGCCTGGAGAAGTTCGTCGGACAGGAGCCGCTGCGGGTTGATCCGGTTCTCGCACTCGTCCAGCCAGAGACCCAACTCTCCGAAGTGAAGCGGCTTCTTGAACAGCTTGCAGCTGACCTTCCGGGCGTGCGCGACTTCCTCCGGAGACCAGTCCTCGGACAGCAGCGCCACGTTCCGGATGCGGCAGCCCGTCCGCAGGTTCTTCTCAATGGCCTGGAACATCGTCACGTTGGGCATCGGCAGGTCGCAGATCAGGATATCCGTGCACGCGTAATGACAGGTGTTGTTGTGAAGGAGCATGCAATCGGCGGGATTGGAGAAGGCGACGATTTCGTATCCCCGGCGGGACAGAAGCTCGTTGAGCTTCGACCTCAGGAACAGGTTTTCCACGAACACCATGGCCCTGATCTTCATGGGTCACCTCTCTACTTTCATTATAATCGAAATTCGGAGTATGGCAAATGGTTGTTTCCTGGCGCGAGTCAGTCTAGAATCCAGGCACAAAGGAGGGATGGGTGTGAGGGTTTTCAAGGCATCTCTCGTTGTTCTGCTTCTGGCGTCGCCTGCCGTCCGCGGCGGCCTGCTTTCCAACCCGTCTTTTGAGGACCCGGCGGGCACCACGAACTGGGCCGGAACGGGCTGGGCGGCATCTGGATCTGCGTGGCGCCGGCTCGAAGCGGCCTGGACCGGAAGCCGCGGCGCGTGGGTTGACGCTTCGGCGGCGGGGGAGGCCCGCTTTTTTCAGGATGCCCCGGCGCCTACGGGGACCTACACGTTCAGCGGCTGGCTGAAGATCGATCCGGGGTGCAACCCGACAAACCTCCAACTGCGGCTCGAGTGGAAGGACTCCTCCACGAACGACGTCCAGCCCGCGTCCGTCGCGAACCTGACCGGCCTGCCGCGGGACGCGATCTGGCATCACGTGCACGTGACCGGCGCGTGCGACGGCGGCGGCCTCTCGTTTGTACGCGCCATTTTCGAGTCGCAGTACACGAACCGGACGTCCGGTCCGTCGACGATTCTGTTCGACGAGGCGGACCTGTATTCCGGGCCGTACGCGGGCGTTCAATACATGGCGAACGGGAGTTTTGAACGGGGCGATGCCGATGCATCCGAGTCATGGTTCGGCAGCTCGTGGGGCGTCGTGACCCAGTACGTCGGCAACAGCCGGCGCAACTGGTGGACGCTCTGGGGAGTCTGGCACGGCGTGCTTGAGGGGTGGTGGGGAGGGGGAAGCAGCAACTTTGTTTCGACGTTCTCGCAGAACATTTATCCGCAGGCGACGGGCGCGTGGACCTATTCGATCTGGCTGATGCGGGAGCCCCTCTTCG
Organism: uncultured Lentisphaerota bacterium; assembly: GCA_937870865.1. Classification (GTDB taxonomy): domain Bacteria; phylum Verrucomicrobiota; class Kiritimatiellia; order CAIQIC01; family JAGNIJ01; genus CALMZY01. The sequence goes on from CALMZY010000262.1 coordinate 12,294, forward strand.
TTCTCAGCAACGCGCAGCTTCGTCTCGAGTGGCGCGACGCGACGTACACGAACACGGTGCAGGTGGAAACCGTCACCAACCTCACGGTACCGGCCGACGGCGCGTGGCACATGTATACGCTGTCCGGCACGTGCGGCGATACGAACCTCTTCGAACTGCGCGCAGCGGCGGCGTTCCAGTACGACGTGACCGCGGCTGGCAAGTCCATGTTCCTCGACGACGCGCGGCTCGTGCCGGAAGGATTTACGAACAGCCTCGTCCTCGACTTCGGCTACCACAACCAGCACCATTATGATCCTTCCCTCGAGCGCGTGCCCGGCACGAACGGCTACGGCGCGTTCCTCCAGCCGAATTACGCGCGGACGACGACCACCTTCTACGTCCTCGCGAACTACCCCAGCACTGCCGAGTACCCGGACTCGGACGGGATCGTTTCGATGTACACGGCGTACCAGATTCCGGGCACGACCAACTGGACGATCGCGTATTCCAACATGACGAAGGTCGGCTCGATCACGCTGACGACGAACACGCCGTTCCACGGCCTGCCCGCGAGCGGGACGCTGGACTTGAACGTGTACCGGTACGAATGGACCCAGCCGTGCAGCAACGGGATCCCGTACACCGAGCCCATCAAGGTGTACTATGCGCCGAGGTTCATGCTGGCAGACGGTGGGACGGTCGAGACGCAGTACCTCGTGCGGCTCGACGGGGACGTCACGAACAACTGGCCGCAGTATCCGCAGCTTTTTCACTCGAACCAGTGGGAAAAGGATTACGCGTACTTCAACCTGCGGCCGCAGGTCCGCACGGTCTTCACCAACGAGAGTTTCGAGCACCCCGAAGTGGTGGTGTCCAACTGGCTGGGTGCGGGCTGGCAGGGGTACGGCGACGCAACGCGGGACGATTGGTCGGCGCGTTCCAGCCCGATGGGCGCGTACCTGCCGGGCTGGTTCTCCCAGCGCTCGCTGAACGAGAGCGGCGTGATTCAGCCGATGGCCGTCACCGGAGGGACGTACACGTTCGCGGCGTGGCTGCGCAGCGACCCGTACGTGGATTTCAACCGTCTCGATCTCCGACTCGAGTGGGTGAACGCGTCGGGCGTGGTCGTGCAAACGGACCTTCGGGATCTGGCCCTGTTCCCGCGCGACGGCAGCTGGCATCACGTCTTTGTCAGCGGGACATGCACGCAACGGGATGTTTCATACGTGGTGCCCGGGGTGCACGCGCAGTTCTGGCCGCGGCTGGGCGACCCGGACCGCGTCCAGGTGGATGATGCGGGGTTCTACGCGGGGCCGTATACCGGCGTGCAGACGCTGGCCAACACCAGCTTCGAACGGGGCAACGCCGGGCAGTTCCGCGGCAGCGCGTGGTATGCCCAGCCGGAATACGTGGCCAACTACCGCGCGGCCTGGGGCGGGCGGCGCGGCGGTTCGTCCGCCGTATACGAGGGCGCCGCGACGAACCCTCCGCCGTTCACCACGCGGATTTCGCAGGGCGTGGCGCCGGGACCCGGCACGTACACGTTTGCCGTCTGGATGCTGCGCGACACGAATTTCCTGATGACGAACGCCGAGGTCCGGCTCGAGTGGTACGACGGCACGTTCACGAACCGGCTGCAGGCGGACAGCGTGACGAACTTCGTCGCGCCGGCCGACAACACCTGGCGCGAGTACCACATCACGGGCGCCTGCGCGGACACGAACTTGGCCGAGGTGCGGGCCACGGTCATGGTCCAGTACGGCGGGAGCCCGGGGTCCAACGGCGCGACGGCCCGGATCGACGATGCGCGGCTGTTCAGCGGCGGCTACGTGCCGCCCCTGATCGTGGACTGGGGCTATTTCTGCGGCGGGGCGAACGACCCGCGGTCCGAGCCGGTCCCCGGCGGCCACGGCCCGTTCGTGCAGATCGATTACGCGCGGACGACGACCGCGTTCTACGTCATCGCGGAACATCCGACCATCGCGCCGGACGCGTCGGTGACCGGCGTCGTGGGGATGCGAATTTCCTATTGGAGCACGCTGATCACGAACTGGCTGGATACGCAGACGCCGATGGATTTCCTGGGGACCGTCGAACTGGCCGCAGGCGCTCCGTTTCACGGCCTGCCTCTCGCGGACAGCCACACCGTGAGCGTGTACCGCTTCCGATGGACCCAGCCGCTGGACGCGCTGGGCCGGCCGTTCACGAACCCGATGACGATCTGGTATTGCCCGTATTTTCGCACGTTGCGCGGCGGTACGGACATCGTGGAGAACCTGTGGCTCCTGAAGTCAGGCGAGATGGCGAACAACTATCCGGCCGACCCGCAGCTGTTCGGCGACTGGTTCCTCCACAAGGACTACGCCTACACGAACCTGTGGACGCCGGACCAGGATGCCGACGGAATGCCGGACCTCTGGGAGCTGCGGTATTTCACGTCGATCACAAATTGCCGGCCCGCGGACGACACCGACACGGACGAGTGGAACAACGCGGAAGAGTACATCGCTGACAGCGTGCCGACGAACGACGCATCCTATTTCCACGGGCGCATTTCGGCCGTCACGGGGACGGCGGTGGGCGGGCTTCGCGTCGACGCGCCCACGACCAACAGCCGCCTGTACGATGCGTACTGGAAGACGAACCTGATGACAGGCGATTCCTGGCGTTCGGTTGGCCCTTCCGCGCCCGGCGATGACGCCGGCGGGAACCTGTGGCTGACGGTGACGAACGCGCAGGACACTCTGTTCTACCGGACCGGCGTCAGGCTTCCTTGAGCAAGACTACGCCGCAAGGGCGGGTCGCAGTTGTTTCTTGTGGCCGCGGATTCCGTACGCTAATTTATGCACGAGTTTCGCATGAGCGGCAAAAGCCTCAACGTTATCGAACTGGCCAAACTGGCGCACACGTCCAAGAGCACGGTGAGCCGCGTGCTGCGAAACGAGCCGGATGTCTCCCCGAAGACCCGCGCGCGCGTCCAGCGGCTGATCCGGAAATACGACTATCATCCCAGCCTGTTCGGGCGCGGCCTGACCGGCGCATCCACGGGGCTGATCGGGGTGCTGGGCCGCTGGATGGAGAGCGGCTTCGCGGCCGAGGTGCTTCGCGGCATCGTCGCCGAGGTCGAGCGGCGCGGCGGGCACCTGCTCTGCAGCTTCGCGCCGAACATCGACGACTACGTCAGCATGTGGCGCAAGTTCGCCGCCGGCGGGCAGGTGGACGGCGCCATTCTCATCGCGCCGGCGAATGAAATTTTCGCGCACTCGGTGAAGCCGGGCGACCGGCCGGTGGTCCTGTGCGCGTGCAAGCCGCCGGACGAGAAAAGAGGCTGGGGGAAGATCGGTTCCGTCACGATCGACAATCGCACCGCGATGAATGACGTCGTGGACCACCTGGTGGGAGCGGGATGCCGCCGCCTGGTGCATCTGTCCGGCGCGCCGGATATCCTGGACGCGCAGGAGCGCCGCCGTTTCTTCATGAAGGCCGCGGCCCGGCACCGCGGCGTGAAAGCCGATGTCGTTCAGGGCGCGTGGACCCGGGAGCTGGCCTACACGATTGCTCTCGAGTACATCAACACGCACGGCGGTCCGCCGGACGCGTTTGTCGCGTTCAACGACTCGGTCGCGCTCGGGGTGCTGGAGGCTTTGCAGGCGCGCGGCATTCCCGTGCCCGGCAAGGTGGCCGTGACAGGCTGGGACGACATCCTGTTCGCGTCCTACGCGGGGCTGACGACCATCCATCTGCCGATGATCCGGATGGGCGAAGAGGCGGCGCGTCTGCTGTACGAACAACTGGATGATCCGCGGCGGAAAGTCGGCCGGCCGGTCCTCCTCAAAATGCCTCTCAAGGTCCGGAGCACCAGCGGCAGGCCGCGGAAGTAGAAGCGGCTGATCACGCGCTTCATCCCCCGTTGTCCGCCGCAAGTTGACCGTCCGTCCTGTCCCTTCTTTTGCGAAGCGCGTCCCACACCTCGCTCAATTCCCCGCAGCGGAACAGCCGGGCCAGCACCAGGTAGATGATCACTCCGCACGCCACGCTGAGCAGGACGGACTGGATCTCGTTCAACTTGGGAATCAGACCCAGGCGTTCTCCGAACCGGTAAAGCATCCCGTTGACGGCCGCCGCGCCGATGCCCATGCCGATGGCCGCCGCGAGGCTTCTCGCGGCGCTCGCGAGGATCTGCCGCCATCCGGGCGAACCCAGCCGCCGGTGGATGAACACGGCCAGCGTGATTCCATTGAAGCCTTCCGAGATGACTGTGGCCAGGGCGAGGCCGGCGTGCTTCGTGTAGAGCGGGAGGGTCAGGATGAAGAGAATGTTCAGCATGAAGTTGAGGGTGACGGCGACGAGCGCGATCTTGACCGGCGTTTTCGTATCCTGCGTCGCGTAGAACACGGGGACAAAGACCTTGGCCAGGCAGAAGACCATGAGGCCGGGCGCGTAACACTGGAGCGCCAGCGCGGTGAGGCGGGTTGATTCCGGCGTGAACCGGAACTGCTCGCAGATCATCTGCACGAGCGGGCGGGCCAGGGCCAGCAGTCCGATCGCCGCCGGGATCATGACGAACAGCAGGTTGCGCAGGGAGTGGTTGATCGTCGCCCGGATCTGCGCGAAATCGGACCGCGCCGCGTGACTGGAGAGGACGGGCAGGAGCACGGTGCTCAGGGCGACGGCCAGGATGCCCTGCGGAAAATAGAGGAGGCGTTCGGCGTAGAACAGCGCCGCCGGGGCCCACGAGCCGACCCAGATCGCGAGGAAGCTGTTGACCATGACGTTGATCTGCGTCACCGCGAGCCCGATCGCCGCCGGGCCCATGAGGGTGAAGACGCGGATGACCCGCGGATCGTTGAGACCGAGATTGAAGCCGGGCCGGTAGCCGCACCGGATCAGCGCGGGAATCTGGACGGAAAGCTGGATGACGCCGGCCGCGAAGATGCCCCACGCGAGTCCGTACACCTGCTCCTCCAGCGTCGATCCGATGCGCGGGCAGACGGCGAGGAGGAAGGCGATCCACGTGATGTTGAGGAGGCTGGGCGTCAGCGCGGGCAGGGCGAACTTGTGGTACGAATTCAGGATCGCCATCGAGAGCCCGGCCATGCAGATGAAGAACAGGTAGGGAAGCATGATCCGCGCGAGCGGCAGAACCATCGCGGCCTTCTCGCTGAGCCCCGGCCGGTTCATGAAGAGCGTGATGCCGACGACGCCCAGCGCCACGACGCCCAGCAGGACCACCCCGACCAGGGAGATCACCTTGCGCGCGAGCGCCCACGCTTTTTCCTCCCCTTCGTTCCGGCGGGTGGCCACCAGCACGGGCACGAAGGCCGACGACAGCGCGCCCTCGCCGAAGAGCGCCCGGAAAAGATTCGGAATGCGGAAGGCGACGAAGAACGCGGAAATCGGGAGGGACGTGCCGAAGAAGCCCGCGGTCAGAACATCCCTCGCCAAGCCCAGCAGGCGGCTGATCGACGTGAACCCGCCGATCATGAACGCGGACCGCATGACATTACGGTGTTCCACGATCCTCCGCCTTTCGGGTCGGGATGGCGATTGCCGCGGCGATGCAGGCCGCCACGACGGCCGTCCCGAGCCAGGTCATGGCGATGGTTTCGCTCGGGCCGAGCCACGCGCCCAGCCGGTCGCCGCTCCGGTCGAAAAGAAAGGTGCCCATGCCCATCGCGAAGACCCAGCCGCCGTGCAGGCCGATGGCCGGATAGATGCTGCCGGCGCGCCGGTAGAGAATGCAGAACAGCAGGCCCATCAGGAACAGGTTGGCCAGGGACGGCGCGAGGTAGCGTGCCTCCACGCCGTCGGTGATGTGCGGGATCATCCGGATCCCGGCCAGCCAGTGCGCCGGATCCAGCCCGGCCGGTTCGGCCGGCCGCGCGAGGTGGATGAGCGCGAAGACGGCGCTGGCCACGACGGCCGCGGCCCAGAAGCTCAGCCGATGGCGGAACACGCCGAACACGTAGCCGCGGAAGAACGTTTCCTCGAACAGGCCGATGAAGAGGGACCCGGCGAACAGAGCGCCGAATTTGCCGAGCCAGGCCGCGAACTCCGTCGAGCGCGGCTTGAACACGAAGGCGCCCGCGAGATCGCACCCCGCGTAGATCGCCGCCATCAGGAGGGCTCCCGCCAGGTACCATGCGGCGATCTTCCGCCAGCGGCGCGGGTCGCGGGTCCAGCCGAGGTCCGCCAGGCTCGTGACGCCGGAGAGCCGGACCGCCGGGTAGAACAGCAGCAGCGCGATGACCAGCGCGCTGCGCGAGAGCACCCGCTTGAACTCGGGGTTCGTCAGGTGCGGGCCGAGATTGACGTGCTGTCCGAGCCACGCGAGCAGGTTGTAGATCTGCGGCGCCAGCAGCGCGCCGGCGAGGGCCGGGACGGCCAGCAACAGCAGCAGCGAGGCGATGGGGCGCGCGCGGGTGGCCGTCATGTTTCACCATTCCGGAAAGAAGGGGGGATCAGGTCCGGCCGGAGTTCGGAGGTGTAGAACGGATAGCGGTCGCGCGCGTCGCCCGGGCGCACGTGCTTCCATCGCTTGTACAGCCAGACCCAGCACTCGGGGTGAGTGCGGATCATGTCCTCGTACACGCGCGTGATCTGCCGGGTGAGATCGAGAATGGCCTCGTCGGCGTGTTCGCGACGGTACGGCGGCGGCGCGATCGTGGGCGGGATGTGAATGTGGTATCGGCCGTTCGCGTCGGGAATGCTGAAGCCGAACGCGATGCCCGTACCGGTCCGGTACGCCAGCGATGCGCCCGCGGCGGAGACCGTCGCCGGGACGCCGAAGAAGTCCACGAACACGCCGCCTTCGTTGATCTGCGTGTTCTGGTCGAGAAGGAGCGCGACGCGCCCGCCCTCCTTGAGCGTGCGCAACATGGAGCGCACCGCCCCTTCGCGGTCGAGGATGATCTGGCCGGTCGCCTCCCTCTGACGCCGCAGAAGCCGGTCGACAACCGGGTTCTTGAGCGGCGTGGCCACGCTGGCGAGCGGATAGCCGCGGAGCGCCGCCGCCAGCCCGAGGACTTCCCAGTTTCCGAAATGGCCGGTGATGCAGATGTACGGCTTCCCGCCGATGACCTCGCCCGGCTCGCGCTCGAACGCGGTCCAGTCGGCGATGCGCTTCGCCGTATCGCGCGAGAACCAGGCGATGTCGAGCGCGACGAGGGCAAACGTGCGGCAGGACGCCTTGAGGATGCGCTGTTTCTCGTTCGGCGGCAGGGTGTCTCCGAAAACCAGGTCAAGGTTTGCGCGGCCCACGGCCTTCAGCCGCCCCGCGAAATGGTAGCCCAGCGTGCCGATCCCGCGCGCAAGCGCCAACACGGCGCGGCGCGGCAGGGGCGCGATCAGCCAGCAGGCGGCGAGCGTCAGCGCGAATTCGATTTTTCTCCGGATCAACTTCAGCGGGTTCATGAATCGGGAGGAGTATAAACGCTGAATGGCGGGACAAAAGCACTTTTGGCGGCTTTGACAACCGCGGGGCCGTTCTGTAACGTGCCGTCATCATGAAAGTCAGCGGCTTCACATTTCTGCGCAACGGCGAGATGCTGAACTATCCGTTTGTGCAATCGATCCGTTCGATCCTGCCCCTCGTGGATGAGTTCGTCGTCGCGCTCGGGCCGTGCAAGGACCGAACGGAGGAGATGCTCGCTTCGATCGGCGATCCGAAGGTGCGCGTGATCAGGACCACGTGGAACGAGGGCATGAAGCCGGACGTGTCGATCAAGGGATTCGTGTACGGCCAGCAGAAATCGATCGCGCTGTTCAACTGCACCGGCGACTGGGCGTTTTACCTCGAGGGCGACGAGGTGGTGCACGAGGACGATCTCCCGAAGATCCGCGCCGCGATGGAGAAGCATCTCGATAATCCCGAGGTCGAGTCGCTGATCTTCGACTACATCCATTTTTACGGCAACGCGAACACGTATGCGTGGTCGCCCGGCTGGTACCGGACCGCGCCGCGGATCATCCGCAACACGATCCCGTGCTGGGCGCCGAAGGGGCTTTTCTTCGTCGTCCTCGAGGACCAGAAGACGGGCCGCTACCCGAAGGCGGCCCACACCGGCGCGCGGATTTTCCACTACGGCTGGGCGCGCGGCGAGGAGCGCATCCAGGCGAACAAGGACCAGATCGAGAAATACTGGGGCAAGGTGTCGAAGAAGATCGATTGCTCCGAAATCGACTCGGCTATTCTTCGTCCTTTCACCGGCACGCATCCGAAGGCCGTCCTGGACTGGTTGCCGAAGACGGATGGGATTTTCAAGCCCAACCCGGACCACCGGCTTACCGCGAAGGAAAAGAAGCACCGGCTGATGCTGAAGATCGAGCGGCTGTTCGGAGCGGAGTTCTCCAAGAAGCACTACACGCTCGTGAAGTAGCCTCTTCCTGTGCCTACCCGCACTTCTTTCGGAGGATCACGCGCGCCTTGTTGCCGATGTGCAGCCTGTTGAAGATGAAATTGGAGACCGGCCGGTACGAGTAGGTTTCCCAGACCACGAGTTCAAATCCCGTGGCGTTCAGCAGATACTCGAACGATTCGCGGCAGAACTCGTTGCAGTGGCCGGGCCGGTAGCCTTCGGGATACTTCCTCCGGTGCAGGCCCGTCTTGCGCATCCAGCGCTGGAACCGCAGGTCCAGGGCCTCGATATTCGGAAATTCCAGGAGCGCGCGGCCGCCTTCGCGGAGCAGGGAGCCGATGCTGTTCAAGGCGCCCCGGCAATCGGGCAGGTGCTCAAGAACGTGGCGGAGCAGAACGAGGTCGTACTGCCCGCCGTCCGGGCTCCGGTACTCCAGGAAATTGGCCACCTCGACCTCAATACCCAGCCGCTGGTTGACGGATTCGGCCAGGAACGGAGACAGCTCGAGGCCGCGCACGGTCCACCCGTCCTGCCGGGCCAGGTGCAGCAGGCGCCCGTTGCCGCAGCCGATCTCCAGCAGGCGGCCGGGGCCGCGGATATGCGCTTTGAGAAACTGGTGGCTCAGGGTCTGGGCGCGGTTGGATTTGACGGTCTCATCGAAAGGATCCACGTACTCGAGAGCGTATTTTTCCTGGTCGATGCCGCCGGCGAGATCGTAGTTCACCAGCTTGCAGACGGGACAGCGGTGGAATCGGAATTCGTCCCGGTTGCCCTGCGTGTAATACAGGGGCAACCCGTCGTGGTCACACAGGCGGCATTTCATGGTTCGGGCCTTTCTGGAGCCGGCGGCTCCCGGCGGTGTCCGAACAGTTTCCAGTTCGGCGGGCGGCCGTCGCTGACTTCGAACATGAATCGGAAACCCAGTTTCTGAATTTCCTCTTCATGCGCGGCGTCGGTGCGGGTCATGACGAAGGTCGGATGCTCCTCGCCGGCGCGCGCCTTCAAAGCGGGCAGGTCCGTCCTGGGGACGATGCCCCGGTAGAAGATCAGAAACTCGTCGCCGGGCCGGGCCTGGTGCTGGGGGTACTTGAAGTCGCTGATGAAGAACAGGTTCGTTCGTCCCGTCAACGCGGCCATGCACTCCGCCTCGCTGCGGCAGGGGAATTTCTGGTGATCGGCCACGGCGTAGCCCGCGAATCCGAACGTGGACGCGACCCACATCCACAAGGCGGTGTAAAGCGCCGCGCTTCCCCAGCGCTTCTGCGCGTGGGCGCGGGCGCCGGCCATCGCGGTACAGGCCAGCGCGACAAACAGCGCCGCGGCCATCGCGACGTTCAATCCCACCACGACGGGCGCCTCGAGCCAGCCCGCGCGGATGAACTGCCGCTGGAAGACGATGAAGAGCGGCAGGGCGAGCGTGCAGAGCGCGAGCAGCGTCCAGTGGATACGTCGAAGCCAGAGCACCCAGCGCGCGGCGACGCCGTCGCGGTCGCCCTCCTCGAGTCGCGCCCAGACGAGCGCGACCAGCAGACCCGCGAGGGGAAGGATGGGCACGATGTAGCGCTTGTTCTTTACGGGCGACAGCGTGAACATCGCGAAGACGATCACGAACCCCAGCCAGGCAAACCACGTATTGCGGTCGGCGCGCAGGGCCCGGTCCACGACGACCCGGATCAGCGACGCGGCCAGCCAGAGGCTCCACGGGAAGACCACGGCTACGACGGAGAAGTAGAAGAACGGATTGTGGAACGCCTCGAGGATAAACCGGTATTCGCGATCGAGCGCCCGCACCGCATCCGGGGCGGTCCCGGCCGCGGCGATAAACCACGGGGTCATCAGCGCGACGGCGGCGACCGCGCAGACCGCGACTCCCGCGGCGTTGCGGGCCCGGCGGTCCGGGAACGCGACGAGCGCCGCGGCCAGCGGCGCGAGGACCAGCGCGAAAGCCAGCGGGCCTTTCGTGTAGCTCGCGGCGGCCAGCGCCAGCGTGCTGAGCAACCAGCCGGCGACGATGCGGCTGCGCGATTCGCCCTTCATCGCCCAAAGACCGGACGCGACGGCCAGGGTGGCCCAACCCATGAGGTGCGTGTCGTAGGAAGCAATGCGCGCCTGGCGGATGAACGCCATGCCCGATCCTGTGACCAGGGCGGCGAGCATTCCGAGGCGCGTCCCTCCCAGCGTCCGGCCGATCCAGAACGTTGCCGCGACCGCGAGCAGCGCGAACCCGACCGACAGGACGCGCGCGCGCAAGGTCAGCCTCTCCACGCTCGCGGTGTCGGGGTCCAGGTCATGCCATGCGAGAAGATTCATCCATACCAGCATCGGAGGCTTCTGAATGCGCGGCTGGCCGTTCCAGGACGGCATTTTCCAGGCGTCGGACTCGCCGTGATGGATGCGGAGCCACGTCTCCTGGCTGGTCATGAAGGAGAGGACCTCCATGATGCGAACCGGGTCGGGCTTCCCCACATTGATCAGCATTGGGGGCGCGCAGAGCAGCAGCACGAGCGCCAGCAGGATCCAGGGATTTCCCTTCATGGCGTCGGCCTCGTTCGATGCGTATGGGTGGAGGGGGCGGGCGCGGGGTTCATGATGGTTTCGATTCCGCCAGGCACTCGATCGCGGCCGCGCAGGCCTGGTCCGGATGAATAGCGGCGAGGGCCGTCCGGGCCTCCGGCGAGTCGCGCGGGATGTCGCGCGCGCGCAGGTCGCTGTTCTGCAGGACGCGGCAGACTCTGCCCAGCGGGCCCGTCTTCGACGGGTCCGTAATGCCGTAGAGGGCGACGACCGGGGTGCCGACCGCCGCGGCGAGGTGCATGCCGCCGCTGTCGTTGGCCACGACGAGATCGCACGCCTTCAGCGTGGCGATCCATTCGGCGAGCCCGGTGTGGCCGGCGAGGTTGAGCGCGGACGGGCCGATGCTCCTTGCCACTTCCTCGCAGAGCGCGGCCTCGCGGCTGATGCCGAGCACGAGGATGCCGCATTTCTTCTGCTCGCTGAGCATCCGGCCCAGCTTGATGAAGTGTTCGCGGGGCCACTGCTTGGAGGGTCCCCGAGCCGCGCCGGGAATCAGAGCGACGCGCGGCGAAGCCAGCCCGGCGATCCGGTTGCGGGCCGCCGCCAGTGCGTCCGCCGGCAGTTCAAGATGAAGGGGTTCGATCGCCGCCTCCGCGGCGGACGGCATGAGAAGGTCGAGGTACTCGTACGCCTGGTGCGCGCGGCCGGGGCGCTCCATCGGCCAGACCACCTCGCTCAACATGAAATCGCGGAAGTGCCCCGGCATGCCGATCCGCACGGGAATCCCGGCGAGCCATGGGATCACCGCGGACCGGAACGAATGGGGCAGGATGTACGCCTTGTGGAAATGGAGCCGCCGCACCGCCGCCACGGTCTTCAGCGTACCCGCGAGGCCTTCGCGGAGCGGAAGAATCCCGTCGAACACCGCGTCCAGTTTCCAGAGCGGCACCAGGCCGGGCTTGGCGAGCATCGTGAGGTGCGCCGACGGGTTCGCTTTGCGGAACGCGTGCAGGGCCGGCATACTCATCACGCTGTCGCCGATCCAGTTCACGCCGCAGATCAAAATACGGTTCACGGTTCCCTGTTCACGGTTCGCGGTTGGGTGGTTGTCCAACCGGGAACTCTGAACCGGGAACTCCGAACCGGGTTCACTTGAAGCAGATGCGGGAGATGCATGCATTGAAGTCTTCCGTTCCGCTGAGCATTTCGATTTCGACGCGCAGGAAATAAATGGGCAGATCGCGGCGCTCGATCATCGGGAAGCGCACGGCGTCCTTCTCCGTGGTGATGACCGCCTTCGCGTCCCGGCCCAGCCCCTTGTTGATCACGTCCAGAAGCTCCTGCTGGCTGTACCGGTGATGGTCCGCGTAGCGCTTGTGATACACGACCTTGGCGCCAAGCCGGACCAGCTCATCCTCGAAGCCTTTCGGGGCCGCGATCCCGGAGATGGCGGCCACCTCCAGGTCCTTCAGGAAGTCCAGGCTCTTCCGCTCGCCCGTGAACACGTCCTGGATGTACTTCGCGCTGTGGCGGCACTCGGAAATTTCGGCGTGCGGATTGAGCTCGCGGAGCTGCTTCTTCAAATCCTCGGCGCCGTCGCCCTGCGACTTGGTGATGAAGATGAACGACGCGCGCTTGATGTTGCGGATCGGCTCGCGAAGGATCCCGCGCGGCAGGAGATGCTTGTTGCCGAACGGGTTGGTGCGGTCCACGAGTACGATGTCGAGCCGGTGTTTCATGTGCAGGTACTGGAAGCCGTCGTCGAGGATTAGCGTGTCGCATCCGAGCTTCGTGATCGCGTACTGGCCGGCCTTCACGCGGTTCTTGTTCACGAGCACCGCGACGTTCGGCAGGTTCGAGGCGAGCATGTACGGCTCGTCGCCGCTGACGTCGGAGTCGAGCAGCAGGTGTTTGCCGTCGGAGACGACCAGCGTGGGCAGGAGTTTCCGTTTCCCGATGGCCTGGTCGAACAGGCGCTTGTAGAGCGGCGGTTCGTGGCGCTTGTAGCCGCGGCTGAGAATAGCGACCTTGCGGCCCTGCTTCTGCAGGGAACGCGCGAACACCTCCACGATCGGGGTCTTACCCGTGCCGCCGACCGTCAGGTTACCGACGCTGACCACCTGGCAGCCGAGCGTGTGGTAGCGGAAGATGCCGTGCGTGTAGAGCGCGAGCCGCAACTGGACGATCGCGGCGTAAAGACGGGAAAGCTGTTTCAGCACCCAGCGGAGCACGGCCGCGGGACGTCCCTGCCGGCGGTCCTCGATGACCGTCAGCATGTACGTTTCCAGCTTCTCCATTCGTTTCGTTGACACGGCGATTCCTTTTCCGGTTGCGGGCCAATTTGAAATGGTGCCATCTGCAAGGGGCAGGCGTCAAGGCGGGGAAAACGGATGAACGCCGAACTCTCAACGCCGAACATCGAAGTAAGGCAAGTGGACTTCGGCGTTCGACGTTGGGCGTTCGGCGTTCAATATTGAATGTTGTCGGGAACTTCGGATAGAACCCCTGTAGCCCATGCAACCCAAACTGCCCAGCCTGCGGGTCTTCGCGGAGGATTGGCTCAAGCCCATCCGGCTCGAGGCGCTCTTCGACGTGTCGCGCCCGTTCGAGATCGACGTGGGCTGCGGCAAGGGGCGGTTCCTGCTCGCGCGGGCGGCCAAGAACCCCGGGACCAACTTTCTCGGGGTCGACCGGATGCTGCGGCGCATCCGCAAGGTGGACAACAAGGCGCGTCGGCTGGGTCTGGCCAACGTGCGCCTGATGCGGATGGAGGCGTTCTACGCGGTCACGCACCTGGTCCCGGCGGACTCCGTTTCGACGTACTACATTCTGTTCCCGGACCCGTGGCCGAAGAAAAGGCACCACGACCACCGGTTGTTCAACGAGGATTTTCTGAACGCACTGCACCGCACGATGGTCGCGAAGGGACGGCTTCACTTCTCCACGGATCACCTCCCGTATTTCGAGGAAGTGAAGGCCATCCTTTCGGCCGACCCGCGGTTCAAGGAGATTCCGGCGTTCGAACCGTCCGACGACGAGCGGAGCGATTTCGAGCTCTACTACATCCAGCACAAGAAGATTGGGCGGTGTTCGTTCGAGCGGGCCTGATCGTCCTCGATTATTCCGTGAACGACCGACGACGAGAACCGAGGACGACGACGAGGGCGAGTGGTGGTGATGTTCTAAGGGCTTAGGAACTCGTTCGTCATTCGCTCCTCGCCATTCGTCATTCTTGGCTGAAGGATCGTTGACGGCGGAGGCTGTGCGGACGCGCGCCACGGCGGCGGGAACTGGTCGGCCCTGTCCTGCAGCGATCTCGGGCGCGCCTCTTCGTCCTGCAGTTGCTCGCGGTAGTAGACCTGAACGATGTGGCCGAAATACCTGCACTTCTGGCCGTACTTCTCCTGTTCGGTTTTTCGGAAGTCCTTCGGAACAATGTACGCCGCGGTCACGGTCATCTGCTCGTCCTGGGTCCACGTTCCGTCCAGGCGCAGGGAGTCCTTCGGCACGGCGACGCGGGTCGGGTTGATGTCCCGCGAGATGTAGTCTTCGTCGAAGAAGACGACGTGCACGAGGATCTCGGCCCGGTTCAACTCGCGCTCGCCCACCTTGGGCTTCAGCGTGATCCGGAGCAGGCGCATTTCCTCGAACTGGTCATTTTCCGGGAAGCGTTGAGGCTCGACGGACACGATCTTGATTCGCCGCGCGAGGCGCTCGGCGGTCGGTTTCTTCTCCGCGGGCGTCCCGGCCTTCGTGGTCTTCTGCAGGATTTCCAGACGCGAGATGCGGATGCGTTCCGCCGCGGCCTGCTCGTACAACGGCGTGCCCGACGAACGGTGCAGGACCTCCTTCCAGAGGTCGCCCGCCTTGGCCAGGTCGCCGCGCTGTTCGCAGAGCCGGGCGCGCTCGATATACGCCGGCAGGAAGTCCGGGGCCATGATCTGGATGCGTTCGAACTGCCGGTCGGCCTGGAGCAGGTTGTTCCGGGTGATCTCGAGAAGGGCCGCCTGAAGCATCTTCTGGGCCTTGGCCGTCAGCGGGTCGACCTTCTTCGGCGGTTCCGGCTCGTCGTCGGTCACGGCCTGGACCGTCGCCGTGGCGGCGGGCGGTTCCGGCTTCGCGAGCTCGTTGACGTGCTGGCGGAGATCATCGACATCCCGGCGCAGGTCCCGGATGTCCTCCGTGACGTTGGTCTGCGGCTCGCTGACCGGGATGGGTTTATAGGGTTCCGCGCGGGCCGTGCTTTGCAGGTGCGCCTCCGCCTCGGCGAAGGTGCTGCTCGCGGCTGTGGGCGCGTTCACGGCGGCCGGCGGCGGCGCCTCCGTTTTTTCCTCCGGCTCTTCGACCACATCCTTGCGCCAGAGGGAGAATCCAACGACGAAGGCGAGTTGGATGAGGATGATGAAGATGACGGCGCCGAAGGCGAGTCCCTGCGAGTGCGTGACCCGGCGTTTCTCGCGCAGGTCATTCTGGTTCATCTGCTGGAAATGAATCCGGGTGCGGCCGATCTCCAGCGTGTCGCCGTGGTTGAGCTTCGCCTCCCGGCAGTTCCGGTCGTTCACGAGAATGCCGTTCATGGACCCGAGGTCGCGGATATGGAACGCGTCGTCGCGAAGCTCGATCACCGCGTGCTTGCGGGAAATCTCGTCGTCCGCCACGGCGATGTGGCAATCCGGGTCGCGCCCGATGATCACGGGACCCTGTTGGATCGCGAGCCGCTTGCCCTTGAGGGGGCCCGATAGAAATATGAGACGGTACATCCGGTGATATCCTGGGGGGCAGTTTCGTTGAGCCTACACGGGGCGGCAAGCAGAATTCTTCCAAGGGTTGGAAAAACGGCAAAAAAAAGTTCCAACGATTGGAAAACCCGCAGGTGCCCGGCGCCGACGGCTTGCCGTGAATGCTCGCCCTGAAGGGAACGGCGTCCTCCGTGCGCAGAGCGTTCTGCTTCGTCGAACCCCGACAGGGACGGGGGCTCAGACAGAAGACCCGGGGCTATTTTGTCATTGAAAAATGAACATGTAATGATCATATTTCAATCATGAAGATGATTCCCCGAAATGAATATTCGGCGCAGATCGGCGCCGCTCTGAAGAGAAGTCCCGTGGTGGCGCTGCTGGGCCCGCGCCAGTGCGGCAAGTCGACTCTTGCCCGGCAGATCGCTGCCCGGCAACCGGCTACCTACTATGACCTTGAGAATCCGGATGATGCAGCTCGGCTGCAGAATCCCTTGCGTGAGCTGGAGCATCGCAAAGGTCTGATCGTGTTGGACGAGATACAGCGGAAGCCTGATTTGTTGCCGGTCCTCCGCGTGCTTGCCGATCGGAAGCCCTTGCCGGCGAAATTCCTGCTTCTCGGAAGTTCGTCACCCGAGCTGGTCCGGGGTTCATCGGAAACGCTGGCGGGCCGGGTTGAATTCATTGAAATGTCCGGCTTTGATATCGAAGAGGTTCATTCACAGCATCAGCGCCGTCTTTGGAATCGCGGTGGTTTCCCCAGGTCATTTCTGGCGGCAGATGACTCTGCCAGCTTCACTTGGCGCGAGAATTTCATACGCACGTTTCTCGAAAGAGACATCCCTCAGCTTGGATTTCATATCCCCGCGCAGACGCTCCGAAACTTCTGGACCATGGTTGCGCACTACCATGGCCAGATCTGGAATGGGGCGGAGATCGGCCGCTCTCTTGGGGTGGGGCACACGTCGGCGCGGCGCTATCTGGACCTGCTGTGCGGCGGGCTTGTGCTGAGACAGCTCCCTCCGTGGTTTGAAAATGTGGGGAAGCGGGTTGTCAAATCACCGAAAGTTTATGTCCGCGATTCGGGAATCCTGCATGCCTTGCTGCGCCTGCCGGATATGGATGCGGTGAGCGGACACCCCAAGCTCGGCGCGTCATGGGAAGGCTTCGCGTTGGAACACGTGTTGCGCCAGATCGGAGAACGCGATGTCTACTTCTGGGCCACTCATGCGGGAGCGGAACTGGATCTGCTGTTTTTCCTTGGCGGGAAACGATACGGCGTCGAGTTCAAGTACGGTGATGTGGAAACGGCAACCAAATCCATGCGAATCGCCATGGGGGACCTCAAGCTGGAGAAGCTTTGGGTGATTCATGGCGGGAGGGACTCTTATCCGATCGATGACCGAATCCAAGTCGTTCCTCTAGCAAATTTTGAACTCTAGCACGACACGCCGTACTCCAAGCTTGACCCTTTCCGGGCGGTTCAGCAGGATGCGCGGACTATGAGCGAAAAGAAAGCAGACCTGACCATGGAAGCGCTGGCGTCACTGTGCAAGCGGCGCGGCTTCATTTTCCAGAGTTCGGAAATTTATGGCGGCATCAACGGGTTCTGGGACTACGGCCCCCTCGGCGTCGAGCTGAAGCGCAACATCAAGAACGCGTGGTGGCGCGCGATGGTCCAGGACCGCGAGGACATCGTCGGCCTGGATTCGTCGATCATCATGCACCCGCGCGTCTGGGAAGCCTCCGGCCACGCGTCCGGGTTCACGGACCCGATGGTGGACTGCAAGAAGTGCAAGGGCCGCTGGCGCGCGGACCAGCTGCCGGAGACGAAGTGTCCGCAGGGCGGGCCGCACGAGTTCACCGAGGCGCGCATGTTCAACCTGATGTTCGAGACGAACGTGGGTCCGGTGAAGGACGCGTCGGCGCTGGCGTACCTCCGGCCCGAGACCGCGCAGGGAATCTTCGTCCAGTTCGGCAACATCCTCGCGATCGCGCGGCAGAAGGTGCCATTCGGCATCGCGCAGATCGGCAAGGCGTTCCGCAACGAGATTAACCCGCGCAACTACACGTTCCGCTCGCGCGAGTTCGAGCAGATGGAGCTGGAGTTCTTCGTGAAGCCCGGCACGGACGCGCAGTGGCACGAGTACTGGGTCGCCGAGCGCATGAAGTGGTACACGACGATCGGCCTGCCGGCGGAGCACCTGCACCAGTACGTCTATAAGAAGGAAGAGCTGGCGCACTACGCGAGCGCGTGCGTGGACGTGATGTACGATTTCCCGTTCGGCACGCAGGAGCTGGAAGGCATTGCCGCGCGCGGCGACTTCGACCTGCGCCGCCACCAGGAATTCAGCGGCAAGTCGATGGACTACTTCGATCCGGAGACGAAGGAGAAATTCGTCCCGCACGTCGTCGAGCCGTCCGCCGGCGTCGACCGCATCGCGCTCGCGCTGCTGTGCGAGGCGTACCGCGAGGAATGGGTTCCGACCGAGGAAGTGGCCGGCGCGCAGGTTCTGCCCGCCGAGCCCGGCAAACAGCCGCCGCAGGGCTTCGAGGCCCGGACGGTCATGCGGTTTGCGCCGAGCGTCGCGCCGGTGAAGGTCGCGGTCTTCCCGCTGCTGAAGAACAAGCCGGAGCTGGTGGAGAAGGGGCGCAAGGTGTTCGACCTGCTTCGCAAGCGCTGGCCCGCATTCTGGGACGCGACGGGCGCGATCGGCCGCCGGTACCGCCGGCAGGACGAGATCGGCACGCCGTACGGAATCACCATCGATTTCCAGACCTTGGAAGACGACACCGTCACGCTGCGCGACCGCGACACGATGCAGCAGATCCGGCTGAAGATCGGGGAGTTGGCGGCGAAGCTGGAAGAGACTCTGTAATCAATCGTCCTCGGTCGTTGTCTTTCGAGTACGACGACGAGTTCGAGGACGAGGACGATGGGATACTACTGCGAGACCGTGTCGCGCATTCCGCGTCCGACTTCGGCCAGATGCATTGTCTGGCTGCCCGTCAGCGCCCGCCCGGCTTCCTTCAGGACGCCCGGTTCCGGCAGGAGCACTTGCGCGCCCGTGGCGAGCTTGCCGGGGAGCAGGTCGTTCTTGTCGATGGAATCCCACGCGATGCCGTTCGACGCGCAGCGGCCGAAGACCCACGCGGTGCGGAGCCAGGCGAGCAGGCCCATGTCCGTGTCGATTTCCGCGGGCAGATGCGGGGCGAGTTTCGGAAGGGTCATCCAGGACGAGGGGGTTTTCAGGCGCGCGATGATCACGTTCAGGAGGTGGCGGTTGCGTTTCATGCGGCCGAAGTCGGTGTCCGGTTTCCGCAGGCGGACGTATTCGAGCGCCCGGCGGCCGTTCAGGTAATTCCAGCCCGCTTCGAACCGAAGCGCGTAGGAGCGTCCTCCCAGCATGCAGTTGAACTGGGGATCCATGACGGGGTCCTCGAAGTAGATTTCGACGCCACCGATCGAGTCCACCAGTTTTTCCAACAGGCCGAAGTGAACGACCACGGTTCCATTCACGGGAACATCGATCAGGTTGCTGACCGTCTCCCGCGCCGCCGGGATGCCCTGCGAGTCGGCGTAGTAGTCGCCGTAGAACAGGGCGGCATTCAGCTTCGCGGTCCGGCGAACGGGCAGGCCCTGGAGGGGGACGTAGATGTCTCTCGGCAGGCAGAGGCCGCGGATCGTTCCCTGCCGCGGGTCCGCGCGCAGCACGAAGATGCTGTCCGACCGGGACGGCCCCTCGACCGATCGGCGGTCCGAGCCCAGGAGCAGGAGCGTGACGGGCTGGGACAGATAAGAGAACAGCATGCCCAGCAGAAGGGTGATTGTCAGGACGGGGATCAGCGCGACCGCGATCCAGTAGGGCGGATGGACGCGAGGGGCCGCGTTCCCGGAGGAGGGCGGCGCGGACGGACTGCGTCCCGCGGCAGAAATGGAGATATCAGAAGTCATTGCCTGTGCCTGTACGATCAGAAATGGCGTGTGATTCTCGATATCCGGGCTGCAAAGTCAAGACCTTATGGGATATTCGGCAAAGCGCCCTGTCCGGGCGGGATTTGCGGATGTGTTTGAAATGCAGGCATTTCCGTTGACATCCGCCTTTTGCCCAAGAAAATAGGCATGAAAACAGCAAATTGAAAGGAGCCGACATGTCCGAAGTCCCGGTCAATTGCGGCCATTGCGGCGAGGTTTTTTCCGTTTCCGACAAAATGATGGGTCAGAGCACCGCCTGCCCCAAGTGTAAACGGCAGGTTGCCGTGCTGGATTCCTCCGACCGTCCCGAGGGGGTGGAGAAATTGCAGTTGAGGAAGGAAGAGAAGAGTTCGGGCGGCAAGATTTGTCCTTCGTGCGGCGCAGCCATGGCGCCGGGAGTGCTCATCTGTTCCCAGTGCGGATACGACACGCGAACCGGCGCACGGTATCTCGACCGCCCGCAGCCGTCGCGTGTTCTTCAGTGGGTCCTTTGGGGTGTGGGTGCCGTCATTCTCGTCATGCTGTTGAAGTCGTGCTTCTCCGGGAAAAAGGAAGTGGAGATCCTGGGAGACGGCGCGGTGAGCGGGCAACAATCTGCGGAAACGGTGGCGGCGGGATCCGGCGCGACGGGCGAAACGGCCGCGGCGGGAATCGCGGACGGGGTCCGGACTTCGTCGAATGCCGCCGCGGGCGGTTCCACAGAGATGTCTCCGGAGAACCTGGCGAAGTTGGAGGCCGAGTATCGCGAGAAGCTGACGCAGCAGCTGGCCGTGACGTATCCGATGTACAAGCCGGGCGACGCGGTTGTGCTTCGCCGGGTCAACGGACAGATTCATCGCGGCGCGTTGAAGGAGCGGAAGGCGGCGGCTGTCGTGATCGTCAACGGCGGACAAACCAACGAGATTCCCCTGAAGGTGCTCGATCGAGCGTCCCGCTTGAAATGCGATCCGGTCTTCCGCGAGGAGATCGTGAACTTCCACGTTCAGAAGAGGGCGAAGGAAACCGCGGGCTTCTGACGCAACTTTTTTTAAATCCCTTTCAACAAACTTGCGCCGTCCGGGTATACATGGGGCGCGGTGCAAGAGGTGCGAGGAGGTTCCCTTGATGCGTGGCATGAAAGCCGTTCTGGCCGTCGGCGTGTTCCTGTCGTTTGCCGGCGTTGCGTTTGCCGGGAAGCTGGAGAACTCCAGCTTCGAAATCGATTTCGGGGATCGCGCGAGTCTGAGCATGTGGGGGGGGTATCGCGAAGCGTGGGGCGAGGCGTACCAGGTGAACGCGGGGAGGGCGAATTACGTGGAGAGGGCTCTGACCGGGGAGCGTTTCCTGCTGATCAACGTGCCGCCGGCATCGTGGAACGGCGTCTGGCAGCAGGTTTCGTGGGGTGAGAAGCAGCCGTACCTCTGGGAAGCCTTCTACCAGATCAAGGGCGGGGATCTGCCCGATAACTGCTCGACGTTCATGAAGGTGGAGTTCTATGATGGGCACGATATACAGCTGGGCAGCGCGGTCGGCGAGATGCGCAGGACCGACACCAAGGGGGTCTGGGTCAGGGACTCGATGAAGGGCGTGACGCCTGTCGGAACCGCGGCCATCCGTTTCATCCTGATCGCGGGCGGCAACGAGGGCGGTGAGGGAATTTTGGACCGCATCTACTGGGACGATGCGGATACCGTCGAATAGGATACTGAAATGGCAAAACGGGAACAAACCATCCGGGAATTGGCGGCGGCCAAGGAACATCTGCTTCAGTCGTTGCGCTTCTTCGATCTGGCCGCGGCGGCCCGCGAGTCTGATTTTCTGAAGAACGTGGATATCGCGGCGATCAAGGAGCTGTTCGGCGGGGCGGATCTCCCCTGGGGAGAGGAGGGGCTCTATCCGGAGTCCGGCAAGATCCTGGCGGCGATCCGCAAATCCGAGGAGGGCCAGAAACTTCTGCTCGCCTCGGACGTCGATATCCTGAAGAAGGTTGCCGAGACCGGGAAGGACCAGGTTGTCCAGGGCGCGCTGGGTTTCTTCGAGGCGGTGTTCCCGGTGAAACTGCGCGGCCTGGTGGTTCATTGTCTCTGGTCCGGCAGGTTTCGCGAACAGCCTTTCACCCGGGACGAGATCGGCGAGATCGCGCGGCTGGCCGGCGTGTCGCGCGCCGACGCCGAGGAGCTGGCCCAGGCGATTCCCGTCCTGTCGAAGAAGCAGGTGGAGCGCACGCTCGCGTTCTGCGGACGTTTTCGCGGCGCCTTGGAGCAGGCCATCGCGAATCACCTTCACTCCTCCGAACTCACCCAGCAGTTGGTTCAGTCCGAGCGGACGCATTCGGTAGGGACGCTCTCGGGCGGCGTCGCCCATCATTTCAACAACCTGCTTTCCGTCATCCTCGGATACTCCTCGTTCGTGCTCAACCGCGAGCAGCTCTCCGGCGAGGCGGCGGACGCCCTGCACAAGATTTCCGAGGCGGCTCAACGCGGCCGCCGCCTGACGGAGGAAATCCTCGCGTTCCTCGGGAGCGAGGTCGAGGAGGAGACGCCCTGCGATGTTCACGAAACGGTGAATAACGTCCTCTCCCTGCTGGAATCCAAGACCGGGACGCACGTGCGCGTGCAGACGCATCTGGATGCGAAGGCGTCCACGGTGCTCGCGCCGCCCAGTTCCATCCGCCAGATCGTGTTCAATCTTCTGACGAATGCCATCGACAGCATGCCGTCCGGCGGCGTGCTGACGGTGACCACGATCAACACGCACCTGGCCACGGAGGACGGCCGCCAGGAGTTCTTCAGGCTGGAGGTGGCGGACAGCAGCGGCGTCATGCCGTCCGGGGTCCGTCCCGACATGGCCGGCAAGGGCAAGCTGCAACTGCATGCCGGCGACCGGATCGGGTTCAAGCTTTCCAGCGTGTACGGGATGGTCGGCCGTCTCGACGGCACGGTGCTGGTGTCTTCCGAGCCCGGCGCCCTGACGCGCGTCCAGGTGCTCCTGCCCACCGTGTCCGGCGGCGAACTCATCCGGGAGGAGAAAAAGATCCGGCACCGTCTTGCGCCGAGCCGCATCTGGGTCGTGGATGACGACGCGATTTTCCGGGAGATGTGCCGGCAGGTGCTTTCCGACGAGGGACACGCGGTCGACGAAATGGCCGGCGGCCGGGAATTCCAGGAGAAGTGGCGCAAGGGCGGCGCGAAGCCCGATCTCATCCTCATGGACTTCAGCATGCCGGAATACAACGGACTGCAGCTCTGCGAGTGGCTGAGAAACGAGGGCTCGAAGATCCCGGTCATTCTCGTTTCCGGGTTCTCGTCCAGCCAGCCGGACATCCGGAAGGCCCTCAAGCTCCGGAAGACGTTCTTCCTCCAGAAGCCGTTTTCCTTCCGCGAGATGGCGGACACGGTCACCGTCGCCCTCGGCGAGACGCTGATCGGGGAATAG
>CALMZY010000263.1 GCA_937870865.1 uncultured Lentisphaerota bacterium
GGCATGGGAAACCGGACCGGGCTTGCCCGCGAGGAGGCGCTTCGCGATCGTTCCGGCGGGATGGGCAAGGCCACGGAAGCCTCGGTCGTCAAGGCCCTGGACTGGCTGAAGGCCAACCAGCTGGCGGACGGTTCATGGGGCCCGAACAAAGTGGCCATGACCGGCCTCAGCCTGTTGACCTTCCTCGCGCACGGCGAAATCACGTCATCGAAGGAGTACGGGTGGACTGTGGAACGATCGATCCGATTTCTTCTTTCGAAGCAGCGCGAGGACGGGACGTTTACCGGGGTCGACACGCAGGCTGGGCCGTACGAGCATGGCATCGCGACGTACGCGATGTGCGAGGCCTACGGGCTGACCCGGATTCCTTCGCTCAAGCCGGCGATGGAGAAGGCGGTCCAGGTGATCCTGAACGGCCAGCAGAAGGGCGGCGGCTGGGATTACCGCTACGGCAAGGGCGGCCGGCGCGATACGTCGGTTGCGGGCTGGCAGATCCAGGCGCTCAAGGCCGCGCTGATTGCCGGCGCGGAGAACAGCGGAATCAAGGAGGCCCTGGACCTGGCCGCGGAGGATTTAAAGCGCGCCCGCGATCCCGAGACCGGCAAGTTTCACTACACCGACGCAACGAGCCAGACATCCGACAGCATGACCGGTGTCGCCACGCTTTGCCTGGAGCTGATCGGGCAGGGCGACTCCAGGGAGGCGCGGCAGGGGTTGGCGGCGCTGAACAAGGCGCTGTGCAAATGGGAGGGCGCGCCCGATTGGGCGATGTACGGGTGGTATTACGTCACGCAGGCGAAGTTCCACGAAGGCGGGGCGGACTGGAAACGCTGGAATGGACAGTTTGCGCGCGCCTATGTGAAGGCGCAAAACCGCGACGGCAGCTGGACGGCGCCGCGCGAGGATGAGCAGAAATACGGGCCGGCGTACGGCACCGCGCTCGCGGCGCTGACCCTTCAGGTCTACTACCGATTCCTGCCGACGTACCAGGCGGTTGCGGTTGATCGCGCGGTAGCCTCGCTGGCCACAGAGGACGTCGCGGTTGTGGTGCAGTGAGGGGGAGTCCAAAGTCCAAGGTCCAAAGTGACTTTGGACTTTAGACTTTGGACTTTGGACTGGCCGTCTGTTTCTTGTGTCCTTTGCGCCTCGTTGCGGCTAGATTTTCCGCATGACCAAATCCGCGTTGCCTCCGGTTCTTTTTGAAGATGAGTCGTTCATCGCGTTCGACAAGCCCAGCGGGCTGCTCGTGGCCCCGGACCGCTGGGACAAGGAGCGCGAGAATCTCGCGGACATGATTCACGAGCAGTTATCGCCGAACTTCTTCAACGTCCATCGCCTCGACCGCGACACGAGCGGCGTGATCCTCGTCGCGAAGACGAAGAAGGCGCTGGATGCCGCGAGCAACCTGTTCCATTCGCGCGAGGTGCAGAAGCAGTACGTGGCCATTGCCCACGGCGTGCCGAAGGAGGAGAAGGGGACGATCCGGATGCCGATCGTGGAGGACGAGGAGCGGCCCGGCAAGATGAAGACTGTCCGGCACGGCAAACCCGCGGTGACCGATTTCGAAGTGGTGGAGCGGTTTCGCCGGTACGCGCTGGTGAAGCTGGTCCCGCACACCGGCCGCACGCACCAGCTTCGCGTTCATCTCGCGGCGATTGGTTGCCCCGTCGTCTGCGACCGTTTTTACGGGGACGGCCGCGGCCTGATGCTGTCCGAGCTCAAGAAGCACTACAAACAGCACGCAGACCGGCCCGAGCGGCCGCTGATTGGACGGCTCGCCCTGCACGCCGAAGTCCTCAGCCTGCCGCACCCGGTCACCGGCGAGCCGCTGGTCCTCCGCGCGCCGCTGCCGGACGACTTCGAGCTGGCACTGAAGTATCTCAAGCGGTACAGCGGCGGTGCGGTGACGTAGCCGCGCCCGCCCTGCTTCGCCCAAGGCTTCGCAGGACAGGCAAGGGCGTGGTGAACGAGGATCGCCACCGGCTTGAGCCGGCGGATGCGTGGCTGATCTTCATTATGGATATTTCTCCGCGACCGGGGTAGTTATTCAGGTCTGAACTTCGTTTTACTGTTTTCCGGAGACCGATTCATATGAACGTTCTCATCCCTCTGCTTGTCGGCTTGGGCCTGTTGTTCCTTGCCACCCGAACCTATCCCTTCTATCTCTCCCGCAAACTCGGCGTGGACGACAACCTGGTGACGCCGGCGCACCACATGAAGGACGGGCGGGACTATGTGCCGACCCGGACACATGTCGTGTTCGCTCACCACTTCAGCGTGATCGCCGGCGCCGGGCCGATCGTCGGGCCGACCCTCGCGCTCGCCTATGGCTGGGCCCCCGGCTGGTTCTGGATTGTCCTCGGATGCATTCTCTTCGGCGCCGTCCACGACATGACCGCGATGTTCGTTTCCATGCGCGAGCAGGGCCGGTCGATCGCCGACATGGCAAGGCGCAGTCTCGGTGGGGCGGGCTACCTTTTCTTCCTGGCTTTTCTCGTCATGATCCTGACGCTGATCAACGCGATCTTCCTGAACCTCTCCTGCAAAGCGCTCACGGCGGCGTATCCGGCGGCTTTGCTGAAGCTGGAAGAGGGCAGTCACCTTCTGACCACGTTCGTAAAGGATGGAGTCCTGATGGGCCGCATCGGCGGCATCGCGACGACTTCCGTCTTCGTCATCACCGCGTTTGCGCCGCTGATCGGCTGGCTCGTGCACAAGCGCCACTGGCACACCGGCGTGCTGTACGTCATTGCGGCTGTCATCTGCGTCGCGAGCGTTGCTCTGGGCTTCAAGTTTCCGATCCTTCTGACGGAACAAACGTGGCGGTATGCCATGTCCATCTATGTGTTCCTCGCCTGCTGGCTGCCGGTCTGGCTGATTCTCCAGCCGCGCGATTTCGTGAACGTCCAGATTCTTTACGGCGGCCTGATCATGATGTTCGCCGGCGTGATTCTCTACGGCGTGGAAGGGCACACGATGAACATGGCGGTCTTCTCGGTGTCGGACGGCGAGAGGCTCTCCGGCCCGATCTGGCCGTTCCTGTTCATCACCATCGCGTGCGGCGCGATCAGCGGATTCCACAGCCTCGCGGCGACCGGCACGACGGTGAAGCAGATCGGCAAGGAGTCCGAGGTGCGCCGCGTCGGCTACAACGCGATGATCCTCGAAGGCGCGCTGGCCCTGCTCGCGCTGATGCTCATCGCCAGCGCGTTGCCGCGCGTCGAGTACATGAACATCGTCTTCCCGGCGAACTCGGACGGCAACCCGATCCTCGCGTTCTCGATCGCCATGGGCTACATGCTCAACAACGTCGCGCACATACCGGTGGCGCTGGGTTCGGTGCTCGGCATCCTTGTGCTCGAGGGCTTCGTCGTGACGACGCTCGACACGGCCGTGCGGCTTTGCCGGTACATGCTGGAGGAGTTCTGGGTGTTCCTGTTCCAGGGCCGGCACATCGCGTTCCTGAAGAACCCGTTCTTCAACACCGCGCTGGCCGTCGCGCTGATGCTGTTCTTCGCGCTCAACTCTACGATCATGTCCGCGTGGAAGATCTTCGGCGCCGGCAACCAGCTTATTGCCGCGCTCGCGATGACCGTGGTCACGGTCTGGCTGCTCCAGCGCGGGCGGTCATTCTGGTTCACGGTCGTCCCGGCGGTGCTGATGACAATCACGACCTTCGCGACGCTCATCATCTCAATCCAGAAGAACCTGGCTCCAGCGGGAAGCGGACAGCTGATCGCGCAGGGGCAGGGGCCTCTGACGTTCGCGGCGGCGCTCCTGCTGGTGCTAGCGGTCGGGGTGATCTTCGTCTCGGCGAGGAAGTTCATCGCCGGGCATCGGGCGACGGCGTAAGGAAGTCCAAGGTCCAAAGTCTAAAGTCCAAAGTCCTCCTTCGACCTTGGACTTTGGACTTTCGACTTTGGACTTAGAGCAGCGGTCCCAGATGCCGTCTCAACTCCCCTGCCAGGTCCCGCTGCTCATACCGCGCCAGCCGGTCGCGCTGGCCCTGGATGACGGCGTTCCGAAGAGCCTGGTCGCGGACCAGCCGCCCCATCATCTCCGCAATGAGGTCGTACCGCTTCTCGCGGACGAGCACGCCGGCGCCGTCCAGCGTTTCCGGCACGGCCGCGGCGGCGTACGCGAGGATCGGGACGTCGTGGACCATCGCCTCGATGAGCGGGATGCAGAAGCCCTCGTGCTCGCTCATGCAGAGGAACACGCTGGACGCCTTGTACGCCGCGTTCAGTTCGTCCTGGCGCATCGTGCCGACGAGGTCGACGTTGTTCAGCTGCAGCTCGCGCTGCTGCGTGAGCAGGAGCGCATGGTACTGCTCCGTGCCGGCGAACGAGCCGACGTGGATGAACCGCGAGTTGCGCTCGACGTATTTCTGGAAGTAGTAGAACGCGGACAGGCAGTCCTCGATCTTCTTGTTCGGCGCGCAGCGGCCCACGAAGATGATGTTCACGAGGCCGTCGTTGTACTTGTCCTTCGTGTAGCGGTTCGCGTGCTTGCGCAGGCGCTGGAGGTCGAGGACGAGCGGCAGGACGCTGCCTTCCGGGTAGCCCCACTCCTTCAGCTCGCTCGCGTTGAATCCGCTGTCGGCCATGACGACCTGCGCGCTCTTCGCCAGGCGCTGCGCCTGCTCGCGGCCGCGGGACAATCCGCGCGCGGTCTGCTCCTGGATGCCGGTAAAATATTCCGCGGGCGTGATGTTGTGGTAGAGAATGGCCTTGCGGCAGGGCAGTTGGGCGAACGCGTCGTTGACGTCCGATCCCACGGACAGGTGCAGGAGTGCGATGTCGTCCGGCTTGCAGGTCTCCCTGCACTCCGCCACGTCCTTCGCGTCGTTGCGCAGCTCCGGCAGGATTCGCCGGGTTTCCGAAAAAATTTCCGACGCGAAGCCCCATGAGCGGAAAATGCTCCGCATGACGACCGCCTCGTTGCTGATGGCGTCGCCGTGCGTGTACCCCGCGACCAGTTGATGAATCGCTCTCATGCGTCGCGAACTCTAGCCGTTTCTGTCCAAAGCATCAAACAGCCGTTTCTCCACCGACTCCCACGAGTATTCCTTCTGAACATATTCCCGGCCGGCCGCGCCCATGCGCTTCCTCAGGTCCTCGTTCGACAGGAGCAGGGACAGCTCCTCCTCGAAATCCGGATAGTGGCGGAACCATAGCCCGCCGCCGCTCTTCCGGCACTGCCAACGCAGGACCTCGCTGCCGGCGTGGACGAGCGCGGGCGTGCCCGCGAGGAAGGACTCGAGGAGGACGATCCCGAAGCTCTCCAGCGTGGACGGGTGGACGAAGGCCAGCGCGCCGGCCATCGCGTCGTGCTTCTCCTGCTCGCTCACGAACCCGAGGTCGAGAATGTGCGGCACGAGCTCCGACGGCGCCTCGATCGGCCCGCTGCCGGTGAAGACGAGCTTGATGTCCTTCCCGGTCCGCTCGCGGAACGCGTTCACGTACTCGCAGAGCAGGGGCGTGCCTTTGCCGCCCTCGCGCCTGCCGCTGTACATCAGATAAGGACTCGTCAGCCCGCGCCGCGCCGCGAACGATTTCGGGTCGGCCTGAAACGGATCGATGCCCATGCCGACGACGGAGCATTTCGAATCGGGGATGTCGAATATCCTGCGCGCGAAGTCCTGTTCCGGCTCGGCGTTGAACATGAGCCCGCGGACGGCCGCGAACATCTTCTTCATGAGGCCGAGGTACGCGAACGCCTCGTCGTGCAGGCACGGCACGAGGATCGTTTTGTCGGGATGAATGCGGCTCGCGGCGATGATCAGGCCGAACAGGTACGGCCCCATCACGATGCGGTCGTAGTCCGCGCCGTGCTCGCGCAGGTGCTGGTAGAGCGCCTCGCTGTTGACGCTGTTGCGCGCCCAGGTTTCCTCGTCCGCCGGAGTGAAGTGGCCGCCGCTGCAGATCGCCTGCTGGATCTGCGCGAACGCCGCCGTGTCGCGCTTGTCGACCGGAAAATAGTGTACGTCGAGATTGCCGATCCGGCGCTGGCCCGGCGGGATCTTGTTCTCCCACGTGAAGTGGCTTTCCGCGCAGGTGGTCAGGAACGTCACCTTGCGGCCCGCGGCCGCGGCGTGCTCCGCCAGCTTCTTGAGAAGCGTCTCCGCGCCGCCGACGGTTCCCTGCTCGGAGAAGCGGGGGGAGATGAAAGCGATGTTCTTGGCCGTGGGCATGTTACGAGAGTAATCTTGTGCAAATCAGAATGACCAATGTCCAAGCACCAATGACCAGGGAATGATCGAATGACCAATGATCTAACTCAGAGAACTGGGCATTGGACATTCATTGGTCATTAGCCCATTGGGCATTGGTCATTCCTTCAGCTTTCCTTTTCCAGTTTCGCAATCCTCGCCTCCAGATCCTTGACCTTCGCCGTGTACTTCTCGTCCAACCCCTCGGTCGCGGTGACGATCAGGCCGTTGATCTGGTTCTGCTGGGACCAGAGGCGGTAAGTGTAGAACTTCAGCAGGCCCCAGATGACCTTCTTGAGGCGGATCAGCATCGGCGCGAAGTAGCGGCGGCGCTCGCGGATCTCGAAATCGGAAATGTCGACGAAGACCGCGTCGTGGAGGCACTTCAGGTAGAAGCCGAGGAACTGGTCCTCGCCGCGGAGGTTGACGAGGTTCGTGCGCTCGGCGCGGGCGATGCGCGCGTCGGCGTACACGCCGTCCTCGATCTTCTTCGACACGGCCGCCTGGATGTCCGCGACGATCTTCGCCGTGTCCACGCCCTGCGCGCCAATTTCAAAAATGGGTTTGCTCATATTCCTGTCCTCCACGCGGCCGCATTATCGGCGGGCAGGGCGGGGGTGTCAACAGCGCGGGGCGAACCACTGAGCTCGTCTTCCTGCTCGTACTCGTAATCTTAATCGTAATCGAAAAGAGTCTCACCGCGGATTTTGCGGATGGAGGTAACGGAAAGAGGTTATAACTACGAAACACGCGAAAGGCGCGAAAGGTAGGGCGAAGCCTCCGGCTGAGCCGCTTGTGAATGGCAAAGAGGTTGGGCAGCGGATCGCGGCGGGGACGGGGGAAGCCCGCAGACGGAAGGCAGAGGTGTGGCGGGTGAACGGAAAAAGGCCTATCTTCTGCTTAGTTAGCGTTCATTCGCGTATTTCGCGCATTTCGTAGTTAACCTCTTCCGGTTGTCCTGCCTATCATCGCTGCATGAACTCGATTCCCTCCCGCTTCTCCTTGTTCCTTCTCCTCGGTCTTTCTCTCGCCGCTGGAAATGTTCGGGCGGCCGATCAGGAAGATCGTATCCAAGGTCTCCTCGATCAAATGACTCTGGATGACAAGATCTCCATGGTGTCCGGCGAGGACCCGTGGATGACGCATCCGATTCCGTCGCTCGGAATTCCCGGCATCAAGGTCGCCGACGGTCCGCACGGCGTGCGCAACGGCGGCAAGGGCAGTTGCTTCCCCACCGGCATCGGCATGGCGGCGACCTGGAATCCCGATCTGGTGCAGCGCATCGGCGTGGCGCTGGCCGAGGAAACGCGCGGAAAGGGATTCGACATCCTGCTGGGGCCCTGCGTCAACATCTGCCGCACGCCGCTCAACGGGCGCAACTTCGAGGCGTTCGGCGAAGACCCGTATCTGGCTTCGCGGATCGCCGTGGGCTACGTGAAAGGTGTCCAGAGCCGGGGCATCGGCACTTCCACGAAACACCTCGCGTGCAACAACCAGGAGCGGGATCGGTTCACCGTCAACGTCCAGGTCGACGAGCGCGTCCTGCGCGAAATCTACCTGCCCGCGTTCGAGGCGGCGGTGAAGGAGGCCGACACGTGGACCGTCATGACGGCCCACAACAAGCTGAACGGTTTGTACTGCTCGGCCAACGATTTCCTGGTCAACAAGATCCTCAAAGGCGAATGGGGCTTCCGCGGCTTCACGGTTTCGGATTGGGGCGGCGTACACGATACCGTCGGCGCGGCCAACGGCGGACAGGACCTGGAAATGCCCGGGCCCGGCGTGCAGTTCGATGTTAAGTTGAAGAACGCGGTCGAATCCGGAACGGTCAGCAGCAACACGCTGGACGACAAGGTCCGGCGCATCCTTCGCGTGGCCAGCCTGCTGGGCAAGCTCGACACGCCATCGGCCGCTCCGGCAGGCGCGGTGGATACGCCGGCGCATCGGGCCGTGGCGCGCGACGCGGCCCGCGAGTGCATGACTCTTTTGAAGAACACGAACAGCGCCCTGCCGTTTGACGCGAGGAAAATCAAGAAGCTGGCGGTGATCGGCCCGAACGCGGACGCGAAGAACGTGGGGGGTGGGGGCAGTTCGGAGGTCACGCCGTTCTACTTCGTCACTCCGCTCGATGGGATTCGCGAACGGTGTGGCCAGGGCATCGAGGTCCTCTTCGAGCGCGGCTGTTCGCTGGCGGGCCGCCTGGACGCCGTTCCTGCAAGCGCGCTGTTCACGTCGCGCATGCTGAAGGAGCCCGGTCTTCGCGGGGAATACTTTGCGAACAAGGATTTGTCCGGCACGCCGGCGTTCACGCGGGTCGACCCGGCGGTCGATTTCAACTGGACGGACGGACCCGGCGAGGGATTGGCGACGGACAACCAGAATTACTCCGTGCGATGGACGGGTGTTCTCGTCGCGCCGGCGACGGCGGACTACGAACTGGGAACCTTCAGCGACGACGGCTCGCGCCTGTTCGTCAACGGCGAGCTGCTGGCGGGCGAGTGGAGCGAGCACGGGCCCCAGGGTTGTTGGTCGCGGCGCATTCCTCTCAAGAAGGGCGAAATCGTTGACCTGCGGATGGAGTATTTCCAGGGCGGCGGCGGGGCAACAGCGAGGCTCGGGTGGATTGGCGGGGACAGCGGAATCCAGAAGGCGGTCGCCGCCGCTGTGCAATGCGATGCGGCCGTGGTGTGCATCGGCTTGTCGTCCGATTTCGAGGGGGAGGACAAGGATCGGCCGGATATGAATCTGCCGGGCGACCAGGCGCACCTTGTTGAATCGGTGCTGGCCGCGAATCCGCGGACGGTCGTCGTGTTCATCGGCGGGTCGCCGGTGGTGATGGAGCCCTGGGTGAACCAGGTTCCCGCCGTCCTGTGCGCGTGGTATCCGGGGCAGGAGTGCGGCCACGCGCTGGCGGACGTTCTGTTCGGCGACGTGAATCCTTCGGGCAAGATGCCGGTGACGTTTCCGAAGCGGCTGGAAGACAACCCGTCGTACGGAAATTACCCGGGGAGCGACGGCGTCGAGAACTACGAGGAGGGGCTGCTCGTCGGCTACCGGCATTACGATACGAAGAACGTCGAACCCCAATTTCCGTTCGGCCACGGCCTGTCCTACACCGAATTCAAATACGATCATCTGAAGATCGACTCCCGCAACCGCGTGGTGACCTTCGATGTGAAGAACACGGGCAAGCGGGCGGGAAAAGAGGTTGCGCAACTGTACATCGGCGACCCGCAGTGCAGCGTGGGGCGACCCGTCAGGGAGCTGAAAGCCTTCCAGAAGATCGCGCTTGCTCCCGGCGAGCGGAAGACCGTCCGCTTCCAACTGGACGACCGTGCGCTGTCGTTCTACGACACGGCGAACCGCCGCTGGACGGCGGAGCCCGGCGACTTCGATGTCCTCGTCGGCAGCTCCTCGCGCGATATCCGGCTGAAGGGCACGCTCACGGTAACCGCGTCGGGGAAGTGAAGCGGAAAGAGGGGAAACCACGGATGGACACGGATGGGAGAAAGCCGGAAGAGGTTAACTACGAAACACGCGAAAGACGCGAATGGTAGGGCGAAGCCTCCGGCTGAGCCGCTTGTGAATGGCAACGAGGTTAGGCAACGGATAGCGGATGGGAGTGGGAAGCCCGCAGGTGGAAGGCAGAGGTTGGGATGTTAACGGAAAGAGGGGAACCGCGGATCGGTTCGTGATGACCTCCGCTGAGGACAGCGGACGCTACACTTTTCCAAGGTTCGGGAAGATCGCTCGAAATTCGTCCAACCCTTGGAAGATTTTCCGGCGCGTCACGTCTTCGTTACCTTCTGTTTTCCCTCCGCGCCATCCGCGAGATCCGCGGTCAAATTCTCTTCTCCTCCTTTCGTGTGAATTCGTGTTCATTCGTGGTTAGCTTCTTGCCTCGGTCACACGATCGTGCGCAGAGTGGTCGGCACGGAACAGGAGGGAGAATGAAGGTTGGTTCACGCGTTCCGCGGTTTGGCGTCAACTACAAGACCGGCTACATCGGCTTCACGTTCGACGACGCGTCCATCGTTTCGCGCGGCATTGCCTATTTCACGCGCTGGACGCGCATGAGCCAGATCAAGGTTTCCCACTCCCTCGTGGTCACGGGGGACAACCAGTGCGTCGAGGCGTTGATCGGTCCGGGCGTTGTGCGGCGGCCGCTGTCCAAGTACTTTGACGACCCGCACACGCTGATTTTCTTCCGGAAGCCGCGCCGGTACACGCGGGACGTTGGCGCGCGGATTGCCCGGACGGCTGCCGGCCAGGTCGGCACGCAGTACGACCGCCTTCTGCTGGCCGCGCAGATTTTCGAGGGCTGTTTTCTGGGCCGATGGGCCCGTGCGGCGTTCGGGGACAAGCCGGAGCAGTTCATCGGGCGCGTGCTGAACGGCAAGGATAAATGGATCTGCAGCGAGCTGGCGGCCTATGCGCTGGATTCGCAGGCTGAATATCACGACAAGGGCGTCCTCCAGAAACCCGATTTCACGATCGATCCGCAGGAGTTGTTCGAGGACAACCGGATTTTCTGCCGGTGGCACAGGACGTAAAACATCGGCCGGTCCGGGAGCCCCGCGCTTCTTCAAAAAAAGACTGCCCAGGTCTAGACATTTGCGGAAGACGGGGTACGTTACAGGCAGAGACCGGGCAGGCGAACCGGTATAGTTGAGCGAAGTGATCCATCAGAAAGACTGAGTCGGTTCGTTAGACAGTGAGGGTTCGCCTGGCCCGGTGTTTTATTTCCCCCCGGCATTGTTTTCCGCGTTGTCCATTTCCAATGTTCAATTGCCCATTGGCAGTTGGAGATTGGCAATCGCTCTTGAACCTCTGCGTTTACATCCACCCCCGCATATCGTACGCTCTGCCGATCGGAGTTTCTCAAGGCATGAACTACGAACAGAAGAGCAGGGGCGCGCTGTCGGATTGTGCTTCCGCCGCCGATCCCGGCAAGGAACTCTCGGCTGTTCGCGAAGCGGACCGGGCGAAAGACCGTGTTCTCCAGCTCCTGGGGCGGATCACCTCGCAGCATACCGTGGACGACATCTGCCGCGCCGCCGTCGAGGGGGTGCGCGAGCTGATGAATTTCGAGCGGGCGGGCCTTTTCCTCTGGGACGACACGGTGAACACCTTCCGCGGCACGTTCGGGACGGACATGGATTTGAAGACCACCGACGAGCGGCATTTTCTCATCGAGATTCTTCCGGGTTCGCCGGAGGAGCGCCTGATCGGCGGCTCGGTGATTGAGAGGGGCTGCAAGCTCGGGGCGCCGGAGGCGCGGCCGGGCGAAGAGGCGGTCAAGGCGGACCTGGTCGGGCTTCGTCTGGAAGGACGCCTGTACGGCCTGCTGAGCGTGGACAACCGGCTGTCGCGCCGGCCGATTTCCGACCGCGAGCTGGAGCACCTGATGCTGGTCAGCCAGGTGTTGGGGAACGCGCTGGAAATCTCAAAAGCGCGGCTTGCCCTGGCCCGGTCCGAGGAGCGGTTCCGCCAGGTTTCCGAGAACAGCGGCGAGTGGATCTGGGAGCTGGGCCGGGACGGGAAGTACACGTATTGCAGCCGCGTGGTCTCCCAGATCCTCGGCTACAAGCCCGAGGCAATCGTCGGCACCTCGTTCCTCGACCGGGTGGTCGAGGAGGACGGCCTCCCGATGAAGGCGAAGCTGTCGGCGGTCTTTTCCGACAAGGCGCCGCTCGCCGGCGTCATTCATCGCCAGGTTCACAAGGACGGGTTCCAGGTGGTGCTGGAGACCACGGGGATTCCCATCGTCGATTCCGCCGGGAAGGTGATCGGCTGCCGCGGCGCGCACCGCGATGTGACGCGCGAGAGGGAGCTGGAGATGCAGCTCCGCCACTCGCAGAAGATCGAGGCGGTCGGCCGGCTGGCCGGCGGGATCGCGCACGACTTCAACAATCTGTTGACGGCGATCCTCGGATGCGGCGGCCTGCTGCTCGAGGAACTGCCCGAGGGCGACCCGGTCCGGTCCGACATCGAGAAGATCATGACGGCCGGCGAGCGCGCCGCGGGCCTGACGAAGCAGCTCCTCGCGTTCAGCCGCCGCCAGGTCCTGAAGGTGGCCCGGCAGAACGTCAACAACATCGTGCTCGACATGGAGAAGCTGATGCAGCGCACGCTCGGCGAGGACATCGAGCTGATCACCCGGCTCGATCCATCCCTGCCCGAGATCGAGACCGATGCCGACCAGCTCGAGCAGGTCATTCTGCATCTTGCGATCAACGCGCGGGAAGCGATGGCGGATCCGCAGGTCGGCATGGAGATGCCGGAACTCCGCGCCCGGATGGAGGAATATCGCGTAAAACTCGAGGAGCGGCCGAAGCAGCTTTTCATCGAAACCTCGACCGTCCTGCTGGACGAGTCATTCTGCGCGAAGCACGTGGGCGTCAAGCCGGGCCGCCACATCCGGATCTCGATCCGCGATACCGGCATCGGCATGCCCAAGGAAGTGCGCGAGCATCTGTTCGAGCCGTACTTCACCACGAAGGAAGTCGGCCGCGGGTCCGGGCTGGGCCTGTCGACCGTTTACGGTATTGTGAAGCAGATGGGCGGTTCCATTCTCGTCGAAAGCGAACTGGGCGAGGGAAGCTCCTTCCGGATTTTCCTGCCCGTCTCGACGGAGCCGTTGCCGCCGCGGGCCGATGCCGCGAAGGACCGCCGCGACGTGCGGGGGAAGGAAACGATCCTGATCGTCGAGGACGAGGAAGTGGTCCGGAGCCTGACCGTGCGCATGCTTCAGACGCTGGGCTACCGCACGATGCAGGCGGCGCACGGCCACGAAGCGCTGGACGTCTGCCGCACGTTCAAGGAGCCGATCGACCTGGTGCTGACCGACATGATCATGCCTCACATGAACGGCAAGCAGTTCATCGAGCAACTGTGGAAGACCCGCCAGGATTTCAAGGTCCTGTTCGTGTCCGGCTACAGCAGCAGCGACACGGTGGACGGCAAGGTCATCGGCGAAGACACGCCGCTCATTCAAAAACCGTTCACACGCGAGGCGCTCGGGCGTAAAATACGGGAAATGCTGGACACGAAGTAAGGACCCGATATGGCGGGCACAAACACAACCAAGCTGGCGACGATCCTGGAGCGCGTCGGTCTCTTCACCCCCGAGCAGGTGCAGGACCTGCTGGCGCGCCAGCAGCAGAGCGGGCAGGCCATCACCGACGTGGTGGTCAGCCAGGGTTACGCGAAGGAGGAGCCGTTCCTCGAGAAGCTGGCGGAGGTCATGAAGCTGCCCTTCGAGCGGGTCGGCGACAAGCCCATCGACCAGGGCGTGCTCGGCAAGCTGCCGACCAAGGCGGTGTTCCAGTACAACGTCATTCCCCTCGCGATGGAGAACGGCCTCCTGCGCGTGGCGACCCACGACCCCTTCCTCCCGGGGCTTGTCGATGCGCTCCGGCTGGCCTCCGGTTTCCGGATCCGGCTCACCCTGAGCACGTCCACGGAGCTGGCGAAGGCCGCCAAGAAGTTTTACGGCGTCGGCGCGGACACGCTCGAGCAGATGATCCAGGACAACCGGATCGAAGTCGCGCCGGAGGACGATCTCTCGAAGCAGGACCTGAGCGAGCTGGACCAGGAAGCCTCGGTCGTCAAGTTCGTCAACCAGATCATCTGGGAGGCGTACCAGG
>CALMZY010000264.1 GCA_937870865.1 uncultured Lentisphaerota bacterium
CAGCTCGGTCATGAAACGATTCCGCTCTCCGTCGAAGAAGAGGCAAAGTGGAAAGCCGCCGTGGCGCCCATCCTGGAAGCGTACGTCAAGACTGCCGGGGAAAAGGGTCTTCCCGGCGCCGACTTCCTCAAGGACCTTCAGGAGAAAATCGCCGCGGCGGGCCGGTAAGCGAAATCCATCATCATGACCGACGCCTCTTCATCTCCGTGGCAACGCGTCCTGCGCCGGCTGGTGCTGTGGCTCGCCTTTGTGGCCGGCGCGGGCGTCGTGGCGATGATGCTGGTGACGTGCGTTGACATCGCGGCGCGCGCGTTCGGCCATCCGCTGAAAGGCAGTTACGACATTGTCAGGGTCTTGAGCTTGATCACGCTTTCGTGCGCCCTGCCGTACACGACTGCGGTCAAGGGTCATGTGGCGGTCGAGTTCTTCTTTAACAAGTTTCCCCTGCCTGTGCGGTTGGTGGTCGATTCGATCATGCGCCTCCTGATGATCGGGTTCCTGCTCCTTCTTTGCGTGCAGGGCGTGAAATACGGAATCAGCCTCCGGTCCAGCGGGGAGGTCATGCTGACCCTGGGCTGGCCCATCTACTGGACTTCCTTCGTCATGGCCTTCGGCTGCGCCGTATCCGCCCTTGTGGTGCTGGAGCATCTGCTGCATCCCCGAAAGGTCTTCATGTCGCCATGACGCCGATCCAACTGGGCCTGTTGGGCTGCGGTCTACTCCTTCTGCTGCTCGTATGCAGCATGCCGGTGGCGTTCGTCATGGCGATCGCGGGCGTGCTGGGCTTCGCGATGGTGGTTTCCTCGCCCGCCTCGTTGAGCATGATGACCGTGGATTTCTTCGACACGTTCTCCTCCTACAGCCTGACGGTCATCCCCCTGTTCATCTTCATGGGGCAGGTGGCGTTTCATGCGGGGATCAGCAAGCGCCTGTTCCATGCGGCGTACTGCTGGCTGGGCATGTTCCGGGGCGGGTTGGCGATGGCGACCGTGGGCGCGTGCGCGGGCTTCGGCGCGATCTGCGGATCCGGTCCGGCAACCGCGGCGACGATGGCCTCCGTGGCGTTGCCGGAGATGAAACGTTACCGCTACGACATGGAGCTGGCGAGTGGGACGGTCGCCGCCGGCGGGAGCCTTGGCATGTTGATCCCGCCGAGCGTGGTGTTCATCGTGTACGGCATTCTGACCGAGCAGTCCATCGGCAAGCTTTTCATCTCCGGCGTCATGCCGGGAATCATGATCGCCATCATGTTCTGCATCACGATTCATCTTCTCTGCCGGCGGCGCCCGCACCTCGGGCCGGCGGCTGAAGGGGTTACGTGGAGCATGCGCTGGAAGTCCCTCGCGGGCATTGCCGAGACCCTCGTCCTTTTCGTCGTGATCATCGGCGGAATGTTCGTCGGACTGTTCACGCCGACGGAAGCGGCAGGGGTGGGCGCGGCCGGCGCGCTCGCCATTGCCCTCATCCAGCGCCGTCTCGGCTGGAAGGCGTTTGTGCAGTGCCTCAACGAAACGGTGCGGACGTCCTGCATGGTCATGATCATCGTCGCGGGCGCGGTTGTCTTCGGCCGGTTTCTCGCCGTCACACGTATCCCGTACGAGCTGGCGTCGTGGCTGACCGGATTGGCCTTCCCGCCATGGGCCATCGTCGGCCTGATCATCCTTTTCTACCTTATCGCCGGCTGTTTCGTGGATGCGCTCGGACTGATCCTGCTGACCGTTCCGATTTTCTATCCCGTGATTGAAGCCCTGGGCTACAACCTGATCTGGTTCGGTGTGATCATCGTTGTGGTGACCCAGATGGGAG
The DNA here is from genome assembly GCA_937870865.1 of uncultured Lentisphaerota bacterium. GTDB lineage: Bacteria > Verrucomicrobiota > Kiritimatiellia > CAIQIC01 > JAGNIJ01 > CALMZY01. Next base: position 1,807 of record CALMZY010000264.1, read on the forward strand.
TCATCTCGCCGCCGGTCGGCGTGAACGTGTACGTCGTCAGCGGCATCGAGCGCGGTCTTCCGCTGCAAACGGTGTTCAAAGGGTCGCTGCCGTTTCTGGTCTGCCTGGTCGTGGCCGCCGCGATCCTGGTGGCGTTTCCGCAGATTTCGTTGTGGTTGCCGTCCATGACCTATCGTTAGGAGGAATCTCAATGAGCCCGGTTCCAGCGCCCTACGGTCCCTTCAAGCGCATCCTGTTCTGCACGGATTTCTCCGAGAACGCGGACTTTGCCTTCGACTTTGCCCTCGAGCAGGCGCGGCATTCGTCCGACTGCACGATCACGCTCCTGCATGTCGTTCCGGAACCCGATGCCCAGTTTTTCAAAACGTACCTCTACGAAGTGGATAACGTGGATTCGAAGGCCGGGCGGGATATGGACGAAAAAATCCGTGCCGCGTATGTCTCCCGTCTGCCGGCCGGCGTCAAAATGGATGTCGACGTCCGCAGCGGGTCGGAAGCGGATAACATCCTGGCGTGCGCGGGAGAGAGGAAGGCCGACCTGATCATCATCGGCCGCCAGGGGCACAGTTCCATCGGCAAGGTCTTCTTCGGCGCCGTTACCGAGAAGGTGGTGCGCAAGTCGCGCTGTCCCGTGCTGGTTGTTCCGTTGAGCTTCGAGGCCCGGGAAGGGAAGTGACGCGGTTGGCGGGTCAAGGAGCCGCGAGCTTCTCCCGGATCACGTCCGCCAGGTCCTGTTCCCCGGCGGACTCCGCGATGTCGAGGGCCGCGCGGTAACAGGCCTGGGCTTTCTCCTTGTCCTCCAGTTTGCCGACCGCGAGGAGCAGATTCCGCTGGCGCCCCTCGTTCCCCGCATCCGCCCGCAAGGCTTCCAGGAAGTGGCTGACGGCCGCTTCGAGATCGCCCCGTTTCGCCAGCGCAATGCCCAGGTTGTTGTGAGCTTCCGCATAGCCCGGACTCAACCGCAAAGCTTCTCCGAACTCGCCGATCGCCTCGTCCAGGCGGCCTTGAGCCATCAACGCATTGCCGAGGTTGTTCCGGGTCCACGCGAAACTCGGATTGATTCTCAGCGATTCCACGTAGTTCGATATCGCCTCGTCGTACCGACCCTGTGCGGCCAGATGAATGCCGAGGTTGTTGTACTGCTGGAAGTTGTCGGAGGTCACGTTCACCGCATGCCGGGCCAGCGTCACGGGGTCGCTCCATGTTTTGACCTGGCCCCAGGCGCGGACCGACAGAGCGAGGATCACGGCGATCGCTGCCGGCC
>CALMZY010000265.1 GCA_937870865.1 uncultured Lentisphaerota bacterium
CGGGCGCCGGGGACACGGGAATCCTGGCGGGCCTGATCCTGATCGGGCTGTGGCCTCTCCACCGGATTTTCAGCAAGCGGTTTCCTCCGAGCTAGTGTTGTGTACACCACACTAGAGCGCGCCCGCGAACTTCCCGAGGTCCATCCGGGCGACATCCATCTCCGGTTGTTTCCGCGCGAGTTGCTCGTCGCGTCCCAGCCAGCGCATCGGCATTGCCAGTTCCTTCGAAAACGAGATGACCATGTTCCGCGCAAGATCTTCGCCGCGCGGGCCGGCCAGCCGGTACTGCTGGATTCCCTTCGGCCCGTCGTCCACGACCGCGTAGCTTGCGTCCGGAGCGAGCGGGTTCAGCACGACGTGGAAATCGGGCATCTCCCCCATGCCCATGAGGTGCAGGTTGCAGACGCCTTCTTCAGAAACGCCCACAGCGCCTGCAAGCGGAACGGTCACGCGCATTCGGCCCGCGGCCTGTGCGAACGGCGCCGCGAAAGATGCCACGCCGGCGGAGACATCGGCGCAACGGGTCCGGATCACTTTTCCTGAACGCGTTTTGGCGAGGACGATGGCCAGCGCGCCCGACTGCGCCACGCCCGGCACGGGTACGCTGTTCGGCCGAAACACCGCCGCCTGGATCCGGACGATCGGATCGCCGGTCGCGCTGTCCACCGGACCGACCGGCGTCGTCACCGCGTCCACTGCCACGAGCGGGGCCCGGCCGGCGAACACCTTGAACGGCGGGAGCGTATCGGCCTTGCTGAAATCGACACCGCCGTACTTCAACACCTTGGCGAGAAAATCGGGACAGCGGTCGGGAATGTGCCGGGGCGTGCGCGCCGGTTCGAACCGGGCGCGGTCAATCGCGTACCGGCCCTGCGATGAGCGCAGGACCAGCTTCCATTTCACGATCGTGCCCGAGCGGTCATCCGCGGCCAGCAGGGACTGCGAACTCGCGTCCCAGGCCAGGGACTCCAGCGTGCCGGGCGCGGTGGTCAGCTGGCGGACGTGGTCGGTCTCGGGGTCCACCAGGAAAAGTCCTCCGTGTTCTTCGGCCACGAGAATACGTCCGTCCGGCAGGATGCAAAGACCTTCAGGCGACTTGGCGGCGTAATTCACGCTGGCCCCCCAGCGGGGCTGTTCCGCGCTCAAGTCCATCCAGCAAATCTCGCCGGTCACTTCGCACGCGTACGCGATCTTCGTCCCGTCCCTCGAGAACGCGGCCTGGGAAAAGGATCGCAAGGGGCGGCGGTCGAGCTGCCACCAGTTGCCCGTCCGGTCGCGGTACAGGAGCACGCCCTCGAAGACCGCCGGCGCGTCTCCCGAAACGGCATCCTCGGCGCTGGATCCGGACAGCAGCAGTTCGTCGTGCGGGCCGGTGGCCACGCCTTCCCAGGCGATATGACTCCAATCGCCGGGAACCCGAATGTCTTCGCCGGCGATGCCCTGTCCGTTCCCATCCAGCGCGAAGCGGACCAAACGGCCGCCGGGCCGATCCTCGACCACGTACAGCTCGCCGTCATGCGAGAACGCGATGCCTTCGGGCACCCGCAGAGGATCCGCGCCGATCCGAATCGGGCCCGTGCTCGAGTAGATCGGCGTTCGCGCATTGATGGCCGTGACGGGTTTCCCGTTCACGATCGCGCTGATCACGCCGCTGTCCTCCTGGGAGACGTACAGCACGCCTGTCTTCGGATGAATCGCCAGGCCGTCCGGGCTGCGGAGTCCGCGGGCAACCATCTGAGGCATCACGGAAGGGGCGGTCGCGGAATGGGGAGGTCGATATTCCCCGGAGGCTCCCCCGGCGCGCCCGGGCCCGGCGATCGCGGATGCGGCGGCGAGCCATTGCGGATTGACCTGCGAGGACTCGCCGCGCCTCCCCGTCCACGCGTTGATCTTTCGCGCACAGAACGGTTCGCCGGCAAAGACATGCGCAACGGCGGCGAGCAGAAGCGCCGTCACGATATGCAGTTTATTCATTGCGGTGTCCCCGGATACCCTCTGTCCGGCTTCCACATCCACCGCTCGCTCAGGCTGGATCGGCCGCATTGCGCCCCGGCCGATGACATCTCGAAACAGCGATCAGATCACTCGTCCCCCGGACAACCAGCATCCCTCTTTTTCGAACCGCAATATGACACTCCGTGAGAACCTTGTCCACCGGCCTGCAGCGCTCCGGAGCGTAGGTTTATGCCTACAGTGTGACTCGTCGTCCGCGAACACGATTTGCTGTTTATTTTGGAGTTGAGAAGACGCACAATGCTGCGTGTCGAAGGAAAACGGCCGGGTTGTCGAACCTCGTAAATACGTTTTACCGCTGGAGATCTGCGTATGCCGTCTGACAGGAGGCTTCTTGTAGTCAGCGTCGCCGGATTGGGCTGGGATCTCGTATCCCTTCACCAGCCGCCGGACGCCGGGATCGCGTTTCGGCAAGCCGAGACGGTTTTTCCGGCCGTGACCTGCACGGTCCAGGGCTCCTTTCGGACCGCTTCCCGGCCGGCCCAACACGGCATGATCGCGAACGGCCTTTACTTCCGACACATCCAGCGCGTCATGTTCTGGGAGCAGTCGGCGTCGCTGGTCGTCGGCCCGCGCATCTGGGAGGGCGTACGCCGGGCGGGGAAAAAGGTCGGAATCCTTTTCTGGCAGCAAGGCCTCGGAGAGCAGGCGGACATCATCCTGTCGCCCAGGCCGATTCACAAGCACCATGGCGGGATGATCCAGGATTGCTACAGTCAGCCGCACGATCTCTACGAGCGGCTCTGTGCCGCGATCGGCCGGCCGTTCGACCTCGCCAACTACTGGGGGCCGCTCGCCTCCGTCCGCGCAAACGAGTGGATCGTCGACGCCACGTGCGAGATCATGCGGTCGCGCGACCTCGCGCCGGACCTGCTGTTCACCTATCTGCCGGGGCTGGACTACGATCTTCAGCGGCACGGTCCGAACCATCGGAAAAGTTTCCAATGCTTGGAAAAATCGTATGCCGATTTTTCCAACCTTTGGAAAAACGCCGAGGCGTCGGGCTATGACGTCGTGCTCTTCGGCGACTACAGCATCGAGCCGGTCACCGGCGGGCCGCTCTTCCCGAACCGCCGCCTGCGGGATGCCGGGCTGTTTGCCACGCGCACGGTGGGCGATGCCGCGTATCCAGACTTCTTCACGAGCCGCGCCTTCGCCATGGTCGATCATCAGGTCGCGCACGTCTACTGCGCCGATGAGCCGTCCGTCCGGAAGGCGCAAGACGCCCTCAGGCATTTCGACGGCGTCGGCGAAATCCTGGACCGGCGCGCCCAGCATGAGGCGGGTCTCGATCTCGAACGCAGCGGGGATCTCGTGCTGGTGGCGCAGAAGGGATACTGGTTTGCCTATCCGTGGTGGACGGAGCGGAGCGAGGCGCCGGACTACGCCGCGCACGTGGACATCCACAACAAGCCCGGGTTCGACCCGTGCGAGCTGTTCCTCGGCTGGCCGCCGATGAGCGTCAGCCAGGACGCCTCGCGCATCCGCGGCACGCACGGCCGCCGCGGCTCGGGCACGGGCATCGCGTGGGCGTCGTCGCTGAAGTTCGAGAAACAGCCGCACACGCTGATCGACCTGGCCCTGGCCGTCCAGAGACACGTTGAGGCGCCATGACCGACACGTTCTACCATCAGTCCTTTGTCGTGTCGTTCGATTACCCCGTCGTTTTCACGCGCGACCTGTTCGACCCGGCGAACCGCGCCTTCCTCGACGCCGCAACGCGCCTGCAGGAATCGCGCCGTCACCGGGCCGTCGTCTTCATCGATTCCGGCGTCGCGCAGCATCATTCCGGATTGCCGCGGCGGATTGAGACGTATTTTTCCGCCCACGCCGGCGCCCTGGAGCTGGCCGCGCCGCCGTGCGTCGTGCCCGGAGGCGAAGCGGTCAAGAAGGACCTGAAGCGGATCGAGGAAATCACCCGGCAGTTTCTTGAACTGCGGTTGTGCCGGCACTCGCTCGTCGTCGCGGTCGGCGGCGGCGCCGTTCTGGACGCGATCGGGTTCGCGACCGCGCTCTTTCACCGCGGGCTGCGGCTGGTCCGCGTGCCGACGACCGTCCTCGCCCAGAACGACGTCGGGGTCGGCGTGAAGAACGCGATGAATTTCGGCGACGGGAAAAACCTGATCGGCACGTTCAGCCCGCCGTTTGCCGTGCTCAACGACTTCGGTTTTCTTCGCACGTTGTCCGATCGCGACTGGATCGGCGGCATTTCGGAAGCCTTCAAGGTCGCGATCATCCGGGATGCGGAGTTCTTTGGGGAACTGTGCCGCGACGCGAAGAACCTGCGCGCGCGCGACGCCGACGCCATGGAGCGCCTGATCCGGCAATGCGCTAAACTGCACCTCGAGCACATCCGTACCAGTGGAGACCCCTTCGAGTATGGGCGCGCGCGGCCGCTGGATTTCGGGCACTGGTCCGCGCACAAGCTCGAGTCCATGTCCGGCTACCGCATCGGGCATGGTCACGCCGTGGCCATCGGCATTGCGCTCGACTCGTGTTACGCCGCGCGGAAGGGCTGGATCACGGAGAAGGAATTCGCCTCGATCTGCCAGGGCCTCGCGGACAGCGGATTTTCGCTCTGGGACCCCTTGCTCGAGCGCAGGGCGAAAGGTGGAAAGCTGGAAATCCTCGACGGCCTCAAGAGCTTCCAGGAACACCTCGGCGGCGAGTTGTACATCACGTTCCCGAAAGGGATCGGGAGCAAGTTCGAGGTGCAGGAAGTGGGCGCGGACCTGGTTGCTCAATCGATCGGACAATTGAAGTCGGCGTGGTCATGATCCTTCAGACACAACCGCCGCTGCACCTGACGTACTGCCTCAACATCCATCCGGGCGAGACGTGGGCGGAGAACTTTGCCGCGATCCGCGAGAAGACGATGGCGGTCAAGGCGCGCGTGGCGCCGGACAAGCCGTTCGGGCTGGGTCTGCGCCTGGGACGCGCCGCGGCCGATTCGCTCGCGGGGCGCGCGCGCCGCGCGGATGTCCGGAAATTCCTCGATGACCACGGGCTGTACGTGTTCACCATCAACGGGTTTCCGTACGGGCAGTTTCACGGCACGCGCGTGAAGGAAAATGTCTACGCCCCGGATTGGCGTGCACCCGAGCGCCGCGACTACACCCATCTCCTGGTGGATATTCTTGCCGACTTCCTGCCCGACGGCGTGAACGGGAGCATCAGCACGGTGCCGGGCTCGTTCAAGCCGTGGATCCGCAACGAGTCGGACGTGAAGGCCGTGGTCGCCAATCTGACGGCGTGCGCGGAGCACGTCGCCGACCGCAATATCTGGCTCGCGCTCGAACCCGAGCCGGGCTGTTTCCTGGAAACCACGGAGGAGACGATCCGCTTCTTCTCGGAACTTCTGCCGGACCGCGCGCGTCGGCGGCTCGGCGTCTGCTTCGACACGTGCCACGCGGCGGTGCAGTTTGAGAACGTCCTGCAATCGCTCCGGCGCTATCTGGACGCCGGAATTAGCGTGGCGAAAGTTCAGCTGAGCGCGGCGGTGGAGGAGACGGCTGAAGGGCTGAAGAAGTTTGACGACCCCGTGTATTTGCACCCGACGAAGGCGAAACGCGCAGACGGCTCCTTCCAGTACTGGAACGACCTGCCCGTGGTCCTGGACAAGGACGCCGAACGCCTGCGCTCGCACTTCCACGTCCCGCTGTTCGCCGGAAACTCGACCGCCGCAGAACTCACGCCGGAATTTTTTGCGCTCCTCAAGCGCGGCGCGACGGAGCATCTCGAGATTGAAACGTACACCTTCGATGTCCTGCCGAGAGAGCTTCGCGAGGGCGGTGTCGTGGACAGCATCGTGCGCGAGTACGAGTGGGTGATGAAGAGGTTGGAGTCCAAAGTCTAAAGTCCAAGGTCCAAGACTGCTTCTTTGGACTTTAGACCTTGGACTTTGGACGTTCCCACTTTCCGGCTTGTCCTCGGTCTCCACTCCCTCCACAATCGGCCCGTGAAGATTGTCTGCGCAGCCAGCGTACTCTTCGGGCGGGAAGCGTTTCAGACCCTGGGCGACGTCGTGGTCGTTCCCGATTACGAGCTTTCCAACGAAATCCTGAAAAATGCGGACATGCTGATTGTCCGCTCCAAGACAAGAATCACCGCCCAGCTTCTCGAAGGGACGCATGTTGGGTTCGTCGGAACCGCGACCGCGGGCTACGATCACCTCGAAACGGAGTACCTGGATTATGCCGGCATCGCGTGGTGCGCCGCGCCGGGCTGCAACGCGAACAGCGTTTCCGAGTACGTGGTTGCCGCTCTGTTGTGCCTGGGCCAGCGCCACCATTTCGACCTCGCCGGGAAGACCCTCGGCGTCGTGGGCGTTGGCCAGGTTGGCGGCCGCGTCGTGAAAAAAGCGGAAGCGCTGGGCATGACGGCCCTCCGGAACGATCCCCCGCTGGCGCTCGCGTCCGATGATCCGGGTTTTGTTTCCATCGAAAGCGTCCTGCGCGATTCCGACATCATTACGCTGCACGTTCCGCTGACCCGTGCGGGCCAATTTCCGACCTTTCACATGGCGAACTGTTCGTTCTTCTCCCGCATGAAGCCCGGCGCGATCTTCATCAATGCCGCGCGCGGTGAAGCGGTGGAGTCGGACGGGTTGTTGTTCGCGCTGGAGAAGGGGTTTGTCGGACACGCCGTGCTCGACGTGTGGGAAGGCGAGCCGCTGGTCCCCCGCAAGCTGCTGGAGAAGATAGACCTGGGCACTTCGCACATCGCAGGCTGGTCGTTCGAAGGTCGGCTGAACGGCACGCTCCAGGTGTACCGGGAGGCGTGTCACTTCCTGGAGGCGGATCCGAAGTGGGCGCCGGACGAGAAGATCCTGCCGCCGCCGAAAGTGCCGGAGATTCTGGCCGACGCAAAAGGCAAATCCGACGAGACGGTTCTCTGGGAAATCGTGAAGGCAGCCTACGATATTGAATCGGATGACCGCGCTTTGAGAGCGAGTCTCATCCGCGAAGAGCCCGCCCGCGCCACGCATTTCGACACCCTGCGCCGGACGTATCCCGATCGCCGGGAATTCGCGGCCACAACCGTACGCCTGCAGAACGCCAACCG
>CALMZY010000266.1 GCA_937870865.1 uncultured Lentisphaerota bacterium
CACCTCTTTTTACATCAAGATCCCGGATTATCACCTGGAACTGGCCGTCGATCTTCATCTTCTCCACGGAAGGCGGTTCGAGCGTCACGGTGGCCGACTCAATCCAGTCCACGGCCCAGCCATCCGAGGAACCTTCCTGGAACGCCGACACAGCAATCGTCTGGCCCACGCTCAGTCCGATGTCCGCGAGGGGGATCAGGCAGCGGATGCTGTTGCCGCTCGCCAGGAACGTGAAGTTGGTGGCGATCGCCACATCTTCATTCGCGGGATCGTACAGCTCCACCGTATTCAGATAGCCGTTGCCGTAGCCGCCGGCGATCATCACCTTCCCGCTCGGCAGCGGCACGGCCGTGTGGAAGACCCTCGCCGTGCCCATGCTCCCGGTCGCGGAAAACGTCTCGGTGTCCGGATCATACAGCTCCGCCGCGGCCGTGACCGAGATGCCGTCGATTCCTCCCGCGAGCAGCACCTTCCCGTTGTTCAAAAGCGTCGCCGTGTGGGAATCCCGCGGCGTCGTCATCAGACCGCTCGTCAGGGCGAACGAGCCCTCCGTGGAGTCGTACAACTCCGCGGTGTTGTTGTACGACCGGGCGTTCTGCCCGCCCGCGAGCAGCACCTTCCCGTTCGGCAGACGGGTGGCCGTGTGCCGGTACCGGGCGACGTTCATGGTCCCCAGGGCGGGAAGGAAGTAGTCTTCCTCGGGATAGTACACATCGGCGTTTCTCAAAATCGTTACGCCGTTTCTTCCGCCCGCGACGAGAACGAGGTCGTTTTGAAGCGCCGTTGCCGTATGCCCGTATCGCGGCGTCGTGAGAATCCCCATCGTTTCCGTAAAGACCCCCGAAGAACTGCTGAAACGGTAGGCGCTCCGAATGGTTTTGCCCGCGTCATAGCCCCCGGCGACGACGACTCTTCCCAGGACCGCGGAGGCTACGAAATCCGAAACCTGCTTCGTGATCCTGTTCGAACCGGACAGGCTCTGGCTGTTCGTCGATTGCACCCGGGTGCCGTCCTCGGCGTAGTGGGTCACGTCGAAGACGGACGTGTTGTAGTTCGGATTGACGAAATTGAACTCGACCGTCGCGTTGCTGTCCTGTGGAATCTCGGGGATGATGAAGTCGTGGAGCGATTCGCCGTACTCCGTGTGCAGCGGAATCCCCACCATGCTGCGCAGGTAGGTGTCGAAGAAGTTGCTCCGGATCTTTCCGACGGCGCTGAATCCCGCGATGACGGGCCGGTCGGATTCAATCAGGAGGCGCCCCTCGTTCGCGTCGTCCGTGTCCAGGCTGAAGAAATTTGCCACATCCAATGACTGCTGGGCATTCGGCCCCAGTTGCATCGTGATGGGATTCACGAGGTCGTCGGTCTCGTCATTGGGAGTCCCGTTGTTGTCCGCCTGCGCGGTTCCCCGGTTGAGCAGAAGCGTCAGGGTGACGTTCGCGGTTTCCGTGTCCGAAAGGTTGACCAACGACAGTCCCGTGAACTCGTCGTTCTGGCTGACGTATTTGGTCTGCCGGAACGAAGTGATGTCCTTCAGGAGACTCACCTCGTTGCTGGTGAGGTTGATTACGGCCAGGGTCGCCCCGTCCGGGGTCACGGCCACCGCGGCGGCCTGGTCCGCGCCGACGTTGGGGTCGTCGCCCACGGCGAAGGACCCGATGACGCCGCGCGTCTGGATGTCCTGCTGGAAGACCGCGTCGAGGGAAGCGACGCCGTAATAGATGTGGCGCGCGTCCGGGGAGAGGAGCATGTTGGCCGATCCCAGGGTGGAACCGGTGAAAGACGTCGTGTCCTCGCCGTCGTCCGTCCAGTCGTCCACGGTGCCGCCCGGGTAGGAGTCGTCGATGCCGTCTTCGTCGTCGTCGAAATCCTCATCCGTCGTGGAGATGACGGACAGGCTGCTCTGGCCGAGCACGATCCACGAGCCGCCGTCCGGCGTCAGGATGGTGTCCCCGGGGTAACAGGCGATCCTCCGGACATTCACGATCTCCCCCGCCTGAGTCTCGAACA
>CALMZY010000267.1 GCA_937870865.1 uncultured Lentisphaerota bacterium
CAGGAGAGATGTGGACGGTTTGTACATCGAAGCAAGACCGCCAGAAGGATATGCGACACTGCCTACAATAGACGGGCCCCCTCGTCCGCATGGTGTAATGTCACTGAACAGTGGTGACTGTCCCACGAATATGTTCATTCTTCGTCTACGCAAGATCGAATCCTCAGAACCCCCGGGAGATCTGAAATGAGTCTGACGCGTCTAGTGTCGCTTGTTCTCGTGTGCATCTTCTTGACTGCAAGTTCAGTTCTTGCCGATGACCCGCTAAACGCCCATTGGAGTCCCGGCGAGATCGGAGATTGGACAGCCACGAACTGGTTGGGTATCGGTGACAGTACTTTGCCCGCCCCGGGTTACCCGACGAGCGACTACACGGTCGATATTTGTGCGGGGTTCGTTTCAATTGTATCCCAGGACGTCAGCGTGGTAGCTCTCTGGGTTGCTGACGAGAGCGTGCTGACTGTGGCGAACGGCAAGACGTTGACTGTGGTCAACGGAGCCAACTTCCATCCGGGCAGCCGGAGTGTTGGCCATGTCTTCATCCCAGACGGGCATGTTAACCTGCGCAACACTCGGGTTCTCGAAGTACACGGCCTTTCCTTCGACATCGGCACCAACAGCACGGCTGGTTATCTCGATCTTGGCTCGGAGTGGGGGAGCACGAACGCGATTGCCGAGAGCTTCGGCATACTGAATGGCGTGCGGATCAATCTTGCCAACGGCGGGTTGCGCGTTGACGCGAGCAACATCACCATGAGAAGCGGTACAGCTATTCGGAACTCCGGGCAGGAGATGACCTTCCGGGGCGATTGGCTCAACCCCGATGGCACGACGACGTTCTTTGTGGACGGCAACGGGCCGGGGACGATAGACATCGCCGGAAACTTCTCCTTCGGCGGATGCGCTCTCAACGCGATGGTGGATACCGATGGCGTCAGCCTCATCCGGGTTGGCGGTGACGCGATGCTCAGCAATGCTACACTGACGGTGGGCTGCAGCGATGCATTGACCGGTACGGCCGCGTCCTATGACCTGATCCGCGTTCCGGCGGGCAAGACGATCTACACGAACGGCATGATCTGTTGCGTGGCGAGCAACGGCGGATTCCTGTACACGGCCGCCATCGACGAGGATCGGGACGGATACGACTACCTGGTGATCACGCCGGGACGGTTCCTGCCCGGTGTGACCCTCACCAATCCGGCGAATGAATCGTTCTTCTCTGCCGTGACGGACATTCCCTTGGGTGTCACGACGTTCGCGCGAAGCGGATTCATCACGAACATCGCGTTCTACGCCGACACCAACAAGATCGGGGAAGTTGCCGACGCGCCGTACTCGTTCATCTGGACCAACGTCTATGCGGGCTACTACGAGCTCAAGGCGGTTGCGGCTGACGACGATGGCAATCGGGGCGAGTCTCCGGTGGTGGGGATCAATGTTCAGGGCGCGGGCGCTGACGGGCGCAAGGTGTTCATTACCGGCGGGGCGGTCATCCGCTACGACCCCGGCTGCGCGCAGTAGCCGCGGACGGTTCTACCCCCTCCATCAGTGACGTTCCATGGGGCCGGTGAACCGACTCGCAAAAGGTGTTTCGGGGCTGTAAACAGGCCCGAAGATTATCTTGGATTGCGTCCTTGACTACCGCCCTTCGTCTCACTACTGTGGCCCGGTTGCAGTGGAAAAAAAGGGCGTGTTTGTAGGGCTCGCGCGGCCACTTCACAAGTAGACGCACCTGCATCCTGCTTGTCCGCTGACGAGGTGGATGTTCAGGTGTTTGTCGTCTTTTGGTAGACTTTTGGCGGGACCGGATGCCCGATGGTGTAATGGCAGCACACGGCCCTTTGGAGGCCAGAGTCTAGGTTCGAGTCCTAGTCGGGCAGCCATTCCGCGAGGGGGCGGGATGCCGGAGCTACGGATGGTAGGCCATGGCGCCGCAAGGCGCGCAGGCGAAGAGTACGGATACTTCGGGAGAGTTGAACAGTGAGAATTTTTTCAGGTAACGCGAACCGCCCCTTGGCGGAAAAGATCGCGAAGTACGTGGACCAGCCGCTGGGCGATTTGTCCATCACCCATTTCCCCGACGGGGAAATCTTCGTCAAGATCAAGGAGAACGTGCGCGGCATGGATGTCTTCATCATCCCGCCGACGTGTTTCCACCCGAACGAGACCCTGATGGAGTTGCTGATCATGATCGACGCCGCGAAGCGGGCGTCGGCGGCGCGCATCACGGCGGTCATTCCGTTCTACGGCTACGCCCGCCAGGATCGCAAGGACCAGCCGCGCGTTCC
>CALMZY010000268.1 GCA_937870865.1 uncultured Lentisphaerota bacterium
TGGGTCTTCCTCTGCGGCCTGCTCGCCTGGTGGACGGACGCCAACCCCTGGGTGTTGGGGATCTATCTCGGCTGGGCCCAGCACATGATCGCGGACCAGCTCATGAACGATGCCAACTGGTGGTCGTATTTTTTCATCGGCCGTCTCCTGCACCGCTTCGATCACTTGTCCGCTTTTCCCTGGAAATAGGCGGCGTTGATTTTACGTCCTGTTGGAGTACATTCTCGCAAAGGAGGCTGGACGGAATGAAATCGCTCGAAGGAAAGAAGGCTCCGGAGTTTGCCCTGCACGGGTCCAACGGGCAAACCCACGCGCTGAAGGACTACAAGGGCAAGACCGTCGTTCTGTACTTCTATCCCAAGGACAACACGCCGGGCTGCACCCGGGAAGCCTGTTCATTTCGCGATCTCCACACGCAGTTCGCAAGGAAAAACACGGTGGTTCTCGGCGTCAGCAAGGACAGCTTCGTTTCTCATGGGAAGTTCATCGCCGCGTTCAAACTGCCGTTCGTCCTGTTGACCGACCCGGATGCCGTGGTCATGGAAAAATACAGCGCCTTCGGGAACAAGATGATGTACGGCAAGCGAGTCACCGGCACGATCCGCTCGACCGTCGTGATCGGTCCCGACGGCAGTGTGCTGAAGCACTGGACCTCCGTGAAGGATGCCGAGGCGCATCCCGCGGAAGTGCTGGAGTTCCTGGACCGACAAGGCGGCGGTTGATCCCGCGGCAGCGCCTCCGGCCGGAAGGGGTGAAGGATGAACAACTTTTGGATTGCGTTCGGAATGACCCTCTTCGCGGGCATGGCCACGGGGATCGGCAGCATTATCGCCTTCACCGCCCGGAGAACCGACTACCGTTTCCTTTCCGTGGCAACGGGATTTTCGGCCGGCGTGATGCTCTACGTTTCGTTCGTGGAGATTTTTTCCAAAGGCGCCGCCGCGCTCACGCAAAGCTACGGGGAGTATTGGGGCTCGTGGATCAACGCGGGTTCCTTCTTCGGCGGCATGCTGTTGATCGGCCTGATCGACAACCTCATTCCGTCCGCGGAGAATCCGCACGAAACGCACTCCGAGGCGGAGATCATGCCCCTGCACAACCCCTCCGCCCCCCTCCCGGAGTTCAAGGAGCACGCCGTGGCTGCGGCGGGCGTCCACGACCACCGTCATCAACATCACAAGCTCATGCGAATGGGCCTGTTCACGGCGTTGGCCATCGGGATCCACAATTTCCCCGAGGGCCTGGCCACGTTCTTCGCCGCGCTGCACGATCCGCGTCTCGGCACGGCCATCGCTGTCGCCATCGCACTGCACAATATCCCCGAAGGCATCAGCGTTTCCGTCCCGATCTTCTACGCCACGGGAGACCGCCGGAAAGCATTTCTGTATTCCCTGTTCAGCGGACTGGCCGAACCCGTGGGCGCCATCATCGGCTACATGGCCATCGTGTTTCTCCTGAACCGCGGCGATGCGGGCATCCCGCCCCAGCTGACGGGAATGCTCTTTGGCGTTGTCGCCGGGATCATGGTGTATATCAGTCTCGACGAACTGCTGCCGACCAGCCGGGCCTACAGCAAGGGTCATGACAGCGTGCTGGGACTGGTCGCCGGCATGATGGTCATGGCCTTGAGTCTGTTGATGATGAAGTAGTCCAAAGTCGAGAGTACAAAGTCCAAAGTGAAGAGGATGGCTTCCGCCGACTTTGGACTTTAGACCTTGGGTTGTGGACTTCTTCTACTTCCCGTTCGCCTCCAGCGCGTCGAACACTTTCGGCAGGTATGTGAACGACGGACCGCCCTGCATCATCACGCAAACGGAAACGGCATCGAGGATTTCCTCTTTCGTCGCGCCGGCCCCCAGGCATTTCTTCACGTGCAGGTGGATGCACGGCTCGCAGCGCAACGCGACACCGATGGCAAGAGCGATCAACTCTTTGGTCTTCAACGGCAGAGCGCCATCTTTGATCGTGGCATCAAACAGCGCCTGGAACCCCTTCACCGTGTCCGGCATCGCCTGCTGCAACTTGCCAAAGTCCTTCTTGTACTTGTCATAAAACGCTTTTACATCCGACATGGTCTGTTCCTTTCGTTTTGACTGCGCAGGAATGTACCGCAAGATTCCCGATCTTCCAACGTTCGGCTGCCAATCGACGCGAAATTCCAACCTGCGGACACCCCTTGTATTCCACCCGAGCAAAATGCGCTTACAGCCCTGGCTTCACATGGTAGAACAGCGCGTCCGCACCGCTCACCGTATCCGTGTAGACGTTCTCCGGCGGCGTGGCGGTGATGTTGTTCGACGTCTCGCTGAACGCCTGCGTAATGAGATTCGTGCCGCGGTACAGGGTGTACTTGCGGCCCAGGACGCTGGACCATCGGAGCACGCACCCCGGCTCGCCGCCGGTCGGCTCGCAGTACACCTCCAGGCACGACATGTAGTCGCGCGGATCGGTTCCGGCAAAGTATTCCTCGCGGTCCGGCACCAGGTCGTTGTCAAAGTCGCTGGTCCCCGTCATCGTGTAGCCGTCGCCGAACGTGCTCCGGATCCAGCTGACGGGCACCTCGTAGAGATACGTCTCCGGACGCTCCACCGGCAGACCGTTGAGGCTGACGAAATTGTAGCCGAAACTGCCGTACTCGTCCTTGGCGCCGGACGTCGTGAGCAGGCCCACGTACTTGCCGGAGATGTACCGATCCACGCCATTGCTCACGCCTGAACTGACAATCAGTCCGGACAGGTTGCAGTTGGTGATGGAATCGATGCCGATGGCGGCATCCAGGCTCAACCAGGGAATCGCGCATTCCCACCGTGTCATATGCCGGCTCCCGCTGTCCCACGTGCTGGTGCATGCTGTCGTTCCGGCGCCGTCAAACTGCGAGAGCCTGGCGTTCGACATGGGCCAGAAATTGCTGGTGTTCGAATCCAGGCGGAACACCCCCTGGCCGAACTGGAAACCATTGGTCTTGTACATGTTGAAATTCGTGGACGTGCCGTCGCCATAGACGTCGCCCAGCAGGATCGCGATGTCTGCCGGCGGGTTAAACGCCACGTTGTGCAGCACGTCCAAGCCAAGCGGATATTGATCGTTCATGTTCCACAGCGTCCACGAGTTGTCGGCCAGCGTGTTGAACGCGACAAACACGATCAGCGCGTCGTTGCTGGTCCGCGGCAGATCCACGCCCAAGCCGCCGATGTAGAAGTTCGTCTCATCGTAGTTGACGTAAATCTCGCCGAAGCTGCCGTAGCCGCTGTCGCCGCGCACTGTCGCCGCGTCGCCGTTCGTGTTGAAGTCGAAGTTGTCGCCTGCGTTGTTCGGCGTGCCGCCGACGCCGATCACCGGCGAGCCCGGGGCGAAGCGAATGCCCGACAGCGTCGTCGTGCTGCACGCGGAAACCGCCACGGACCAGTTCTGGCCCGAGTTGTCGTAGACGTAGGTCTCGGTGTTGCTGACGCCGCGGAAGTTGACCGTCAGGTTGAGCGTCCCTGCCGGGATGCCCGTGTAGTACACCCACTTGCCGCCCTGGTACCCCATTTCGTAGTGAGCGTAGTGCGCCCACGAATCGAACGTGGCCGTAACGAAAACACGGTTGCTGCCCTGGAGCGGCGTGCCCGTGGCATCGAACGTGATCGTCACGGCGTCGCAATCCCGCGGCATGGCCGGCGAGAACTCGACCGCCTGGTTCGTGCTCGCGCAGTTCGTGACGTTCACGCTCCAGTTCGCGCCGTTGTTGTTGTCCCACACGGCACCGCCGTTGTTGAAGCACGCGTTGATGATCTGGCATCCGCCGGGCGGATAGTACCCGTACTCCCACGTCCCGCCGTTGTTCGTCATGACGGGGTCGGGCGACACGACACCCTGCCAGCCGTTGTAGCCCACGTGGATGCGGACCGGGCTCGCGTTGGACAGCACGCCGCTGTTCGGCACGTACGAGATCTTCACCGGGTCGCACCCGTTCGGCGCTGACGGGCTGAAGCTCACGACGGGCGCGATGTAGCACGCGGAGATGGATTTCGTCCAGCCGCTGCCGCTGTTGTTGTCGTACGTCGACCCGTTGCGGAACATGACCTTGGCGGACGTCGCGCCGGACGGGATGCTGCTCGTGTAGTACCACATCGACCCCGCGGACCCGCTCATGGTGTACTCGTTCGTCGCCGCGTCCGTACTGTAGTAGATCATGAGCGTGACCGGGCTTGAGTTGCTCAGGGTGCGGCCGGACGGGTTGTACGCGACGGTCAACTTCGACCCGGCGCAGTTGTCGGGCACCGACGGCGAGAACGTCACCGGCACCACGTTGCTCGAGTTGTACTGGCCAACGTAGACGTGGAAGATGTCGCTGCGGTTCGTGTTGCCTTTCCCGTCCACCGCCTCGATGAAGTAGTCGATCAGCACCTGGCTCTGGCCCGTCACCCGGCCCGTGTATTTCTGGGCGCGGTACGTCGGATTCGGCACGATGTTGTCCGGTCCCTTCACGGTCGGGTCCCACGAGTTCGTCATCGACATTGTGACCCACGCGCTGACCTTAGCCGCGTTGTGGGCAAACACCTCGTTGTCCGACTCGAGGATCGGGTTCACGCCGTCGTTGTCCGTGCGGTAGCAAAGCCGCACGTCGCTCAGGCCGCTGACGTCGT
>CALMZY010000269.1 GCA_937870865.1 uncultured Lentisphaerota bacterium
GTCAGATACTCCTCCGCCTGCTTGGCCCACCAGGCCTGCGGGTCCGCCATGAACCGGTTGACGAAGACGAACGGCACGCCCTCCTGCTTCAGCGCCGTCAGGTTGCGGATGTTCTTGTTCTCGTTCACGATCAGCATGCCGTCGATCCGGCGCGCGCGCGTGAGGTTGAACGGAAAATGCTTGTCCTTCGTCTTGCTCGTGGCCGAGGCGATTAGAATGCTGTAGCCGCGCTTCACGCTGGCGTGCTCGATGCCACTGAGCACCTGCGAAAAAAACGGGCCCTGCAGGAAGAATATCTTCGGAAGAATGATGCCGATCGTCTCGCTCTTCTGGCTCACCAGGCCGCGCGCGAGGGAGTTCGGAAAGTAGTTCAGCTTCTCCGCGATCGCCAGGATCATGTCCTTCGTCTCGCGCGGCAACAGCGGGCTGTCGTTGATCGCGCGCGATACGGTGGAGATGTCCACCTGCGCAATCTGTGCGATTTCGCGCAACGTGATGCGTTGCCCGCGCAACGGCCGGCCTGTCACGTCCGGCGGCGTATCGTCGAGTTGTTTCAGAATGTGATTCATAGGCGCACCTTCGTTCCCACCGCTACTCCAGCGCAATTTCGTCCAGGTAGATCGTGAACCCGCTTCGGTTATTGAACCGTGCGGCCACCCAACCAAAGAAACTCGATATGTAGGACAGGTCGCATGTGGAGAGGTCGATCGTGTATCGCGTCCACTCCTGCTTCAGCCGGACGAACGGCAGCGAGGTTTTGTCCGAATCCGGATAGGCGCCCCCCGTGCCGCCGAACGTGAACGCGTCGATGATCTCGCCGCCGTTTTCACCGCGCGCCCAGAACACCAGCTGCGTTGCACCGGTCAGGTCCCCGCCGCCGTCGATATCGCCCATGTTGTTCGCCGGGTTCTGCCACATCACCCCCGCCATGTCCGCGTAGCGCGAGCCCATCGCAGAGTAGGAGAAGCGGATGCACGTCGCGCCCGACTTCGGGTTGTTCGTGCAGTTCATGTCCAGGATGAGGTCGCGATAATCCCCCATCCAGCCGGATGGCACCCCGTGGTTGTCGCGCAGATTGAAGTCCTTGTAGATGTAGAAGGGACGGGTGAAAATATTCGTGGCCGCGCCCGCCGGCGCCGCCGCCAGAACGACGACCAGCACCAACGCCGCGATCCATGATGTTGTCGCGCCGCGCATCATGTGCTCCATTTCATCGGATTAAAGAATCCGTGGACACAGTATAGGAACCACATCGTGGAGGACATCGACCCCACCCACATCTCGTCATTCTTGCCGCGTGGAATCTCCCACTCCCACTTCAACGTCTTCACGATCGCGCCGGGCTCGGGCCTGATCGACATGTACGGCAGCACGCCGTTGAGCCGGTAGTAGGCGCTGAAGCGATGCATGCTCCGCGTGTAATCCACCGCCTTGGCTGCGTACTTCCGCGCGCGCGGACCGTCGCCCTTGCGCGCAAAGTAGCGGGAGAGTTCGGCATAGGCGATGATCTGCTGGCCGGTTCCCTCGAACCAGAACAGCGGCGCACGCGCCCGCTCGTAGCCGTCGGGGTCCGTGATGTCGAACCCGCGCAGCACCTCGCCGTTCGGCAGCGTGTACGTGGAACCGAAATACTTCTCCGTGCTTTCGACCAGCCGGTCGAGGTCGATGCCCCACGCCTCAAAGTTCTCCGGCCCAATCCCGCCCAAACCCCAACTCGTACCGTCGAGAATGCGCAGCTTGTCCGGCCCAAATTCGTTGTAGCCCGCGCAGAAGCAGTAGTCCTCGGAGTTGAACGCCATTTCCTTCAGCCATCGCCCGATGTGATCCATCTCGTCTGTGAGCCACACGTCATCGATCTTCTTCGCGCGGAAAATGTCGCGC
>CALMZY010000270.1 GCA_937870865.1 uncultured Lentisphaerota bacterium
GAAGCGGGGTTTCGAGCTGTACGGCCGGGATCTCCTGGCGGGTCGCGGGTTCGCCGTGGGCGGTGGCCTGCTGATCAAGCTGGGCAACGTCACTGAACGGATGTCCGAGGTGCCGCTGGTCCTTCGCTACGACCTGAAGGGCGGGCGCTCGGGCATGCGGCTTACCCGCACGATCCGCGGCTACGTGGAACTGATCGGCGCGAGCGTCAGGACCCACCGCTTTCGTCCGGCTCCGGGCTCGCGGCCCGCCGATTGACCGCTCCTACGGATCGGGATCCCTCGCGGGCGCCGTCTTCAGTTCCCACACGCGCGTGACCGGCTCGCCCGTCTCGTAGATCATCACGAAGTCGTTCGCATGCGCCTCGAACAGCGCGCGAAGCGCCCAGTGCGAGGTGCCGTAGGAAAATGGCGCGCCCGGCACCGCCTCGAACGCATCCTCGATCAATACCGTTGGCCGTTTCGCGGCCATCAGGTTGATCTGCTCCCACAAGTTACTGCCTTTGACCTCCGGCTGATCGTAACGCCAGCCATGCTGTCCCGTGAAGATGTGGACGTGCTGCGGCTGGCGGCTTGCGACGACCGTCTCGGGCGGCCGGTTGGATCCCACCCAGAGGGCTGCCTCCACGAACTTGCCCCACCGGTCCAAGTACGGATTTTCAAAAAACGGATACCGGTTGGGGTCCCAGGGTGCATACTGCCAGCGCGGAATTTCCTTCACGGCATGGACGCCTCCTCCCCAGAGCGCCGTCGCGAGGGCGTAGCCTGCGCAAAGGACGATCAGGCCCCGGGCCCCGCTCGAGCCGAAGCGCGGGAGGCCCGCGCGCGCGGCGAGTGCCCCGAGAAGGGTGATGCCCTCGAACAGGTAGACAGCGGCCAGCGGCAGGACGGGATAGACGTACCAGATGCCCTGCGGCGGAAACGGCGGCGAGCAGATGACCAGCCAGTAGAGGATCCAGTACAGGTCCATGGGTTGGGGGCGCCGCAGGCGGCTGAGGAATCCCAGCGCGATCAGGCCCAGGATGCCCAGGCGCACGGGGACCGCAAGGAACCCGATGTGCAGAAGGCCGAAGAGATTCCGGCCGTCCAGCAGTTGGTAGAACATGGAGGACGGGAGATCGGTGCCGAAGTATTTCGGGAAGGCCACGGAGATGTCGCGGAAGATGCGCATCCAGGGATAGCGCATTCCGTCCGCATTGCCCGTCATGTTCGCGAAGTGGGGGATGTAGGTGTCGAACGCGCCGACGACCAGCCAGTTGCGCAAAATCCAGAGGCCCGCGATCGCGGAAAATCCGAGGGTGAAAACCGCCAGGTTCCGCCAGCGGCGCTTGAGCAGGAAGAACAGGAACAGGCCGGCAAACAGGGAACAACCCACGCTGCGAACCAGGTAGGTGTAGCCCGTGAGCAGGCCGAGGGCCGCGACGCGCGGCCAGGAGAGGGCCTCTTTCCAGCGCTCGTACAGATAGAGGATCAGCAGGGAGAAAAACAGGTAGCTCATCTCGGCCATGTACCAGCACGACATGGTCAGGATGCCCAGCAGGAACATCCCCATGATCACGGCGGCGAGCGCGCGAAACGGGTCGTTCGGATACAGCCGGCGTGTCCACAGGGAGCAGACGATGCTCGCGAGAACAAAGGTCAGCGCGACGAACACCTTGCCGGGCAGGACACCCGTACCGAACAGCTTCATGACCGTGAAAAGCAGGAGAACGTGGCCAGGCGGTGTCAGCATTTCCGGGGGTGAATCCGGCAGGAAGGCCGCCACGTACCCCTTGCCGAGGGCGAGCGATTTTGCGAGCGCGTAGTACCGCGCGTCATCGCCCGTGTTCCACGTGAGGCTGAAGAAGAGAGCGGCCAGGAGTGCCGCGAGCAGGCCGGAAACCCAGACCACGAGATTGTTTTTGTTCACGTTTGTTTCCAATTGGTTTTTCTCCCGGAGAAGCCCAGCAGGTCAAGCACCCGGGCGCATCCGTACGCTGCATACAGCGCTGAAAGAGGAATCACGAGCTTCAGGTTCCGTTCCCGGCCCGCGATCAGAATCGCGGGGAAAATGACAAGGGCCGGCAGAGGAATCAGGAGGATCGCGGCGCGGGCGTGTTCTGTAGCCGCTCCGCCAAGTCCCGCGAGGAACAACAAGAGACCGGCCATGAAAAGGAGGGTGTACAAAGGCGCGTTCCCGCCGATGCGAGCGCCCGTTTTTTTTACGATCTTCCGATAGCTTCGGCGATTGGCATGCCAGAGCTGCTGCCGGAAGAACGCGCCCAGCGTGGCGGGTTCGCCGCGGTGCACGACCCGGAGCGCCGGAACGCCCACGACCGGGATTCCCTTCAAGTAGGCGCGGAACACGAAATCCGTGTCCTCCCCGGTGGTCAGTTCCTCGTCGAATCCGCCCAGTTGGTTGAACACCTCGCGCGTCAGGAGCATGTTCCGCGTGGTGACCAGTCGAAAGCCTTCCTTCCGGATGACCTGTTTTCCGTTGAGTATTTCCGTGTGCGGATTCTTCCGCGCCCAGTGGATCTTCCACGCCGCCTGCACCCAGGTTGGCGGTTCTGGCGGCTCCGCCGGCCATCCAAGAATGATCTCGCCGTGTTCCCTCAGAAACGGCGCCGCCTGTTCCAGCCAGTCTTCGGCCAACTCGCAGTCGGCATCCACGTAGGCCAGCCATGACCCGGAAGCTTCGGCAGCCCCGCGATTCCGGCATACGGGAATGCTCGCGCCGGGCAGTTCCAGAACTTTCGTCAATCCCGCCTCCCGCGCCTTCCGAGGGGTGCCGTCGGTGCTGCC
>CALMZY010000271.1 GCA_937870865.1 uncultured Lentisphaerota bacterium
TGCTGGATCATATCCACATTGATCACCACCCGGGTCTTCCCCTTGACGCGCAGGACCATGCCTTCCAGCCCTTTCATGGGGCCGCTCGTCACGCTGACCCGCCGGCCGGCCTCCAGGTACGGCATCACTTCGACCACGTCTCCCACGGTCAACGCGCGTTCGATCTGGCGCAACTGTTCAACGAGCGTCGCCTGGTCCACCACATCGAGCAGGTTGGCCACATATCGATTCTGACGGATCTCGGTTTTCTGGAGCTGGGTAGTCACGCAGAAAACGTAGCCGGGAAACAAGGGCGACCAGAACGCTCTCTCCCGCGATCCGTAACGGTGAATTTTCTTCCTCAGGGGAAGATACCAAGGAAGCCCGTTGAGCCGGCAGTAGTCGGCCGCCTTCTTCTCACACCGGGGACGGACGTGCAACACCACCCAGGCATGCTCGCCCTCGTGAACACGAAGCATGTCCGACGGCTGTTTGTAATCCCGCATAGCGTGGCGTGAGTTTCGAGGTTGGAATGGCAAGTTTCAAGCGCGAAGTCGCGACGGGCTACGCCGTCTTCACACCCTCGGCTTTGTCTGCGGACGGAAGGGCAATGAGGCGGCCTGACGCCTGCTCCTCAAGTTCCTCGGCATCGATATGCTTCAATCCGACGATGATCGTCTTGAACGTTCGAAGCAGGATGAGGCAGTCCAGGAACAGGCTCATATGCTTGATGTAGTAAAGATCGTACTGAAGCTTGCGGCGGGAAGCTTCGATGCTGGCGGCATACGGATACTTGACCTGCGCCCATCCGGTGATCCCGGGAGGAACCAGCAATCGCTCCTTGTAGAAGGGAATCGCCTCGGCCAGCGTATCGATGAACTCAGGCCGCTCCGGGCGCGGACCCACCAGGCTCATCTCGCCCCGCAGAACGTTGATCAACTGGGGTATTTCGTCGATCCGCCATTTCCGGAGAAAACGGCCGATGCGGGTCACGCGCGAATCGTACTTGTCGGCCCATACGGCACCGGACACCGCTTCGGCATCCTGCCGCATCGTTCGGAACTTGAAGAGCGTGTACGGCTCGCAGTCCAATCCCGCGCGGCGCTGGCGGAAGAGAACGGGGCCCGGCGAATCCAGGCGGATGAGAACGGCCGCCAGCAAACTGAACGGCGCCAGCAGCAGGAGGCCGGCCATGGCCACCGTGGTGTCCATCACGCGCTTGATCTTCCGGATATGAATGACCGAGCTGTTCATCGCCGCGTTCATGAGCCATTCGTCGTCGATGTGATCCAGGGGGATTTCCTGCGCCAGCTCCTCGTGCAGGGCAGCGTAGTCAAGAATCTCCACGCCGGAGTACCGAAGCGGCCGGAGAAGACGGAATAACGCGTGCTCGCGCGCAATCGAGGCGGCGACAACGATCGTCTCGATCGAATAGACATCGGCGAATTCGCGAAGTCGGTTCATGTGCCCGAGCACCGGCACGCCCTCGAGAAACTCGCCGGGTCTCGATTTCGTGCAGGAGACGATGCCGAAGATCTTGTAGCCGGCTTCCGCGGTGCTGGCGAGCAGTTGAAGGACATCGACCGCCTCCGGCCCCTCGCCCACTATCAACGTCCGCTTGGAAAGAAGTCCGCGGCCGATGGCGACGCGGTACAGCCCGCGAACCGCCCAGACGCTCAAGAGAATGAACAGAGCGGCCAGCAGAAGAATGCCGCGGCCAATGTGCAGGCGAAAACGGGCATAAAAGACCAGGATAATGATTACCAGGCTGATCGCCGTGGTAATGAGCGGGAGGTAGAAGGATCCACCCTTTCGTTTCAGGGCTTGCGACTCATAAAGACCACCCGCGTAGAACACGATCAGGAAGATCAGGCAGGACCCACCCAGCGACGGAATATGTTCGATCACATAGGCCCATCCTTCGCGGGGTGAAAGCCGGATAGCGGATGAAAGGATGATCGAAGCCACAACGCAGATGAAATCGGTGACCACCAGGATAATACTCCGGGGCGAGATTCGAATGCCGCGCTCGAAAAACATATCAATCCCTTATTTCACCGCAGATTTCGACAAGGACAACAAACGGCAACACCCGCCGTCACGGAAGACACAGAAGCTACGATGCGGTTGGTTCCTTCTTCGCATTGGAGTAGCGATCCTCGTAATCATAGTAGCCATAATACGTTGAGTAGTAGTAATAACCTACCCTCTGGAAGTCCAAGTTGTTCAACACGCAGCCCAGGATCTTTGCGCCGCGATCCTTGAGCTGCTGGACCGCAAGCTGGGTAAGCTTCTTGGACGTCTGACCCGCCCAGACGACCACGACCACTCCTTCGGCCCTCGACGCAAGAATGCCCGCTTCCGACACCGCCATGATCGGCGGGCAATCGATGATCACCCGGTCGTACGATCGCTTGGCGTATTCCAGGAACGACTGAAGCTCCGGACGCAGGATGATTTCGCCCGGATTCGGGGGGAAAGGCCCGGTGGCCACCATATCCATGTTGGGAATACCCGTCCTCTGAACAACGGCTTCCGGTTTGGCCTGACCTATCAGAATGTCGGAAAAACCTCGGCCACCTTCCAGTCCGAAGTACTTGTGCAGTTCGCCGCGCCGAAGATCTCCGTCCACAATGAGCACTCTTGAACCGGCCTGCGCCAGGCTGACCGCAAGATTCAAACACGTGGTGGTTTTGCCTTCCTTGGGCACCGCGGAAGTCAGGGCCAGAATTTTCACGCGGGTTTCGTCACCACTGAAAAGAAGGGATGAACGAATGCTGCGATAGGCCTCTGCGAGGCCACTCTTTTGGTCGACGTTGGCCAGCACGTGTGACCGAAGGTCATCCGGGTCCCAACTGGCCGAAGGCACAAGCCCGAAGAACGGCAGGCCGAGCACCTCGGAAATTTCCTCCGGGAAGCGGAAGGAATCGTCGAGATACTCCAGGCCAAATACGAGCGCCAGTCCAATGCCCAACCCGATCAACGCCGCCATGAAAATGCTCTGCAGTTTGCGAGGCACAATGGGCGACGAGGCGGGATTCGCCCTTTCCATGATTCGCACGGATTCAGGCTCGATACCAAAGGAGATGTCGATCTCCTTCAGCCGGTTGAAAACAAGATTATACAGTTGCTGAATGCGGTCCGCGTTCTGCTTCAGGTTCTCGTATTCCTGCTTCTTCCGGGAGACATCGACCGCCTGCTCCTCCCATTCCTGCTCGACCCGGCGCGCCGCCTGTTCCTTGATCGAAAGGGATTCCAGTTGCGAGTAGTACTGGCGCAGGGCAAACTGAAGCTCCATATCAAGATTCTGGCGCACGTCCTCAAGAGTCATCATCGTTTCCTGTATCAACGGGTGCGCATCCCGGAAACGCTTCCGGTACTCGGTCAACTGCGCCTCCAGAATGGCGCTTTGACGCTTCAACCCTTCCCACCCTTCCTGAACAACCACCCCGTATTGAACCAACTCCTCTCCACCCCGGATAATTGCGTTCTGAACGTTCGTTTCTCCCCCGCCCAACGATGAAATCGAGAGTCGGCCAAGCCCACCCCCCGGCGTGACCGAGGGGGACGGTGACAACGCAGTCAAAACGGCCTCGTCGGAGGCCTGGGCCAACAGCGGTTGCTGTGCCTCAAGG
>CALMZY010000272.1 GCA_937870865.1 uncultured Lentisphaerota bacterium
CCGATGGGCTTGCCGTCCACCAGCAGGGATACCGCGTTTCCCGCCTCAAGGCAGTGCACGGAAACCTTTTCATGGGCGTGATGGGTGATGTTCAGCGCCGCCATCAGGTCTTCCCAAATTCCCTTGATCCAAAGGAACATCTCCTCCGCCGAAATGGCCTTCCGGCGATCCAGCCCGGACCGGCCCACGGGACCCATCAATCCGATCGAGAGCAGTTCCTCCTCCGCCGGCTGTCCGTCTTCCTCCAGCCAGAACACCCGGCCGATTTCGAACAGAGCGGTTTCCGCAACCTGCCGCGCCAGGTTGCGGCCCATGGATTCCACCATCTGGGGAACGAGGGACGGGCGCAGTGTCGCCTGCTCGAGGTTCACCGGATTCGGCAGAACGACGCGGTGCTGGACATCCGCCGGATCGAAGGCATTCAGGAGCTGGTCGGAGACGAAGCTGTAGTTCATCGTCTCGCGAAGACCCAGGCCCACCAGGTGCCGACGGCACGCCATCAACGCCTGCACCGGCCGGTCATCGGACCCCGGCACCAACGAGGCCTTGGGAGCCGGAAGCGGAATCTTGTCCAATCCGTATATCCGCGCGAACTCCTCGATCAAATCCACTTCGCGTTCGAGGTCCACGCGGAACGCGGGAATATGCACGGTGCAGACCGCGTCGTTCGAATCGACGACGGAAATGAGAAGGAGCAGCGAACGGAACGTCTGCCGGATATCGTCGTTCGACACGTCGATGCCGAGGAGCGAGCGCACGCGGCTGAACCGGCAGTCGATCGTTCGCTCGGGCCGGGGCTTCGGGTACACGTCGATCATGCCCTTGGCCAGCGTGGCACCGGCGTGCTTCACCATCAGCATCGCCGCGCGGCGGCTCGACCATGCGACCCGGTCGATGTCTATCCCCCGCTCGAAGCGGTACGACGATTCCGTCACCAGGCCGAGTTTCTTCGAGGTCGCGCGAACGTCCTGCGGCTTGAAATAGGCGCTCTCCAGGAGCACGGTCTTCGTCGTGTCGCGGATTTCGCTGCCGGCGCCGCCCATCACGCCCGCCACGGCAACGGGCTTGTGCGCGTCGGCAATCACCAGCATGCTCGGCGTCAGCGGCCGGTCAATCCCGTCCAGCGTCGCCATCTTCTCGCCCTCGACCACCCGGCGGACGATGATCATGCCCTCGTCCAGCAGGGACTGGTCGAACGCGTGCAGCGGCTGGCCGCATTCGAGCATCACGTAGTTCGTGATGTCCACCACGTTGTTGATCGAGCGGATGCCGCAGAGCTCCAGGCGCTTCTTCATCCACGCGGGAGACGGCCCGATCTTGATATCTTTCAGAAGCCGCGCCGTGTACCGGGGACAGCCCTCCGCGTCGACCACGTCCACGCTGGCCAGCTTCTCCACGGGCTCGTCGGATTCCGGGCCCTGGACGTCCGGCCACTTGACCCACGTTCCGTACAGCGCCGCCACTTCGCGCGCGATCCCGAGGACGCTCAGGCAGTCCGGCCGGTTCGGCGTGACTTCCAGGTCCAGCACCGTCTCGGGCGGGCCGAGGACCTCGGAGAGAGGCGTGCCCGGCGCCCACTTCTCGTCGAGAATCATCAGGCCGGTGTGATCCTCGGAGAGCTTGAGTTCGTCCTCCGCGCAAAGCATCCCCTCGGACACCACGCCGCGAATCTTCGCGGACTTCAGCGTCAGGCCGTTCGGCAACGTCACGCCGACGCGCGCGAACGGGACCTTGATGCCGGGCCGGACGTTCGGCGCGCCGCAGACCACGGTCATCTCGCCGGACCCGGTGTTGACCTTGCAGAGCGTGAGCTTGTCCGCGTTCGGGTGCTTGTTGACCTCGAGCACCTCGCCCACCACGACGCCCTCGAACGCCGAGCCGATCGTTTCGATCCCCTCGACCTCCGTGCCGGAAAACGTCAGCTTGTCGGCGAGGCCCTGCGGCGTGTCGTCGAAGTCGACGTATTCTTTCAGCCAACTGATGGGTAGACGCATTTTTTCAAGTTCCCGGTTCCCGGTTCAGGGTTCACGGTTGTTTTGATCCAAACCGTGAACCGTGAACTGCGAACCCTAAAACTGTTCCAAGAACCTCACATCATTCTCGTACAGCATCCGGATGTCCGGGATGCCGTAGAGGATCATCGCGATGCGTTCGACGCCCATGCCGAACGCGTAGCCGGTGAATTCCTCCGGGTCATACCCGACGATATCAAACACCTTCGGATTCACCATGCCCGCCCCGGAAATCTCGATCCAGCCGCTGAATTTGCAGACACGGCAGCCCTTGCCGCCGCAGACGTGGCACGAAAAATCGTACTCCACGCTCGGCTCCGTGAACGGGAAGAAGTGCGGCCGGAAGCGGATGTTCACGCCGGGGCCCATCAGCTGGCGCGCGAAATGCGTCAGGTCGCCCTTCAGCTCCGCCATCGACACGTGGCGGTCCACGTACAGGCCTTCGATCTGATGGAAGTTCGCGCTGTGCGTCGCGTCCGTCGTGTCGCGCCGGTAGCAGCGGCCCGGGGCGATGATCCGCACGGGCGGCTTCTGCTTCTCCATCACGCGGATCTGCACCGGCGAGGTCTGCGTCCGCAACAGCTGGCCGGTCTTCAGGTAGAACGTGTCCTGCGTGTCGCGCGAGGGATGATCGGCCGGCGTGTTCAGCGCGTCGAAGTTGTGGTACTCGGTCTCGATATCCGGCCCGTCGGCCACC
Organism: uncultured Lentisphaerota bacterium; assembly: GCA_937870865.1. Classification (GTDB taxonomy): domain Bacteria; phylum Verrucomicrobiota; class Kiritimatiellia; order CAIQIC01; family JAGNIJ01; genus CALMZY01. The sequence goes on from CALMZY010000272.1 coordinate 2,710, forward strand.
GTGAAGCCCATCGACCGGAAGATGCCGATCGTCCGCTCGATGACCTGCGTCACCGGGTGCCGCGATCCGAGCCCGCGCCAGCGGCCGGGCAGCGTGTAGTCGAACGCCGCGGGGCCTGTGGACCCTGCCGACTGCTGCAGCTCCTGCTTGCGGGCGTTCACCAGGTTCTGAAGCTCGTTCTTGAGTTCGTTGGCCAGGCGCCCGACGTCGCGGCGGTCGGCGGCGGGAATATTGCGGAGATTGTCCATGATCTCCGGCACGCGCCCGTTGCGGCCGAGGTACTTGATGCGGACCGCCTCCAGCGCGGCGGCATCCGTCGCCGCCGCGGCTTCCGCCAGCGCCGCCTGCTTCAAATCTGTCAGTTCCTGCGCGTTCATTTTTCCAAGGGTTGGAAAATCCGTGGCTCCTTTTTCCAAGGCTTGGAAAATAAAACGGCGGCGGCTTTTTGTCACGCCGGGAATTGGGCGCGGTTCGTGTTAGGTTGCGTTTTCGAACGTTTCATGGGTACTGTGGGTCAAACGGTACTCATCACGGAGAACAACATGCTGAAGCCAATCGCCGCCCTCTGCGCCGCCGTGTTCC
>CALMZY010000273.1 GCA_937870865.1 uncultured Lentisphaerota bacterium
GTCCCTGCTGCGCTGACCCTCAACGACCTGACCCGGTATCGTGACGCGCCCTGGCTGCCGCTGTACGCGATGCGCCTGAACCTCCACATCCGCGGCCTCGGGATCGGCGAGGCGCAGGAATTCCGGGACGTGCTCGACCTCTACGGTGACTTCCTCGAGGAACTGACGCGCCCGCGAAGGAAGTTGGGCCCCCTGCCGCTGTTCCGCGCCTCGCCCGCCCGCTTGAACGCCATGCTCGAGGCCGCGGACAAGGCGCGGACGGACCTCGAGTCGTCGCAGGACCGGAAGACCCACTACGTGACCGGCATGGAAGCGGCGGTAAGCGGCGGGATCGTCGTGCCGGCGTCCGTCTCCAACACCGTTGCCGATATGGACCGGTTCCTTCCCTCCGCCGCTCAATGAAACATTGACTATGGCCTTCGGGCCGATACGCTGGTTCTTTCAAAGGGGAATCCACTGTGAAAAAAGGCAAAACCACCGTCGGCGAGATCGACAGCGAAGTCCTGGATTTTACGGCGGGCCAGGATATCCAGCTGGACCTGGCGCTGGTCAAGGCCGACTGCCTCGGCACGGCGGCGCACGTCACGATGCTTTCCCGGATGCCCGTCAAGCCGCCGGTCATTTCGCCGGCCGATTGCAGGAAAGTGATCGTGGCGCTCCGGGGGATCGTCGCGCAGTCCAAAAAAGGGGCGTTCAAGATCACGCTGACCGACCAGGATGTGCACCTGGCGGTGGAGCGGATGCTGACCTCGAAGCTGGGCGACCTGGGCAAGAAGGTCCACACCGGCCGGAGCCGGAACGACCAGGTTGCCGTCGACCTCCGGCTGTATGCCAAGGAAGAACTTCTCGGCGCGATCGACGAGGCCGCCTCGCTCGCCGCCGTCCTGATTGCGTTTGCCGGCAAGCACGCCGCCGATCCGATGGTCGGCCGGACGCACATGCAGCCGGCGATGCCCAGTTCCGTCGGGTTGTGGGCGTCGGCCCATGCGGAGAGCCTTCTGGACGATGTCGCGTTGTTGATGACGGCCTATGAACTCAACGACCAGTGTCCGCTCGGTTCGGCGGCCAGCTACGGCGCGCCGCTGCCGCTCGACCGGCAGTTGGTTTCGGACCTGCTCGGGTTCAGCCGGCCGGTCCACAACGTCCTCTACGCCAACAACGCGCGGGGCAAGCTGGAGTCCGTGATCCTGATGGCGATGAGCCAGGTCATGCTCACGCTTTCGCGGCTCGCGCAGGACCTCATGCTCTTCACGATGCCCGAGTTCGGCTATTTCACACTGCCCGCGGCGTTCTGCACCGGCAGCAGCATCATGCCGCAGAAGCGGAACCCCGATGTCCTCGAGCTGGTGCGAGGGAAGGCCGCGAAGGTTATGTCCTCGGTGTCGTGCGTCGCCGAGCTGATCCGGGGCGCGCCGTCCGGCTATAACCGGGATCTGCAGGAAGCCAAGGGGCCGTTCATGAAGGGGATTCACATGACCCGGGCGAGCCTGCGGGTCATGAAGCGGCTGATGGCCGGAACCGGAGTCAACCGGAAGGCTGTGCTGGCCGGTTTCTCGCCCGACGTCTTCGCGACCGATCGGGCGCTGGAACTGGTGGCCGGCGGGATGCCGTTCCGGGACGCGTATCACCACGTCAAACAGCATCTGGACGAACTGAAGCAGATGAATCCGTATCAGGCGATTGCCCGGAAGACGCATCTCGGCGCGACAGCCGGCCTCGATTTCCCGGGCATGGGTGCGCGGGCGGCGGAGGCCATGAAGTTCGCGGAAGAAGAGCGGCGGGCATTCGGCAAGGCCGTTTCCCGGCTGATGGGCGGCGTTTGATTCCGGATTTTCCAAGGGTTGGAAAATCGCGACGGTTTTTTTCCAAGGATTGGAAAATTGGAGCAGCGAATGGCAACGGCTATTGAGATCAACGACCTTTCGGTGGTGTTCCGGTCGCGGCGCGGCCCCGTGGAAGCGCTCCGGCAGCTCAACCTGACCGTGGAGTCGGGGACCGTGTTCGGGTTCCTCGGTCCGAACGGCGCCGGCAAGACGACGACGATGCACGTCCTGCTCGGATTCGTAGAGCCCGCCCACGGGAGCGCGCGGATCTTCGGCGAGGATGTCCGGCACTCCATCGCGCGGCGCCGGATCGGCTACCTGCCGGAGCGCGCGGAAACGTACGTTTTCCTGACGGGCCGTGAACTCCTTCACATGGCGGGCCGGCTGTTCGAGATGCGCGGGGCCGCGCTTCGAAACCGCGTGGAGGAATTGCTTCAACAGGTGGATCTCGTGGAGGCGGCGGACCGGCGGATCGGCACCTACTCGCGCGGCATGCTGCAGCGGATCGGGCTCGCGCAGGCGTTGATCAATGATCCCGACCTCGTGATCCTCGACGAGCCGACAGGCGGGCTTGATCCGCTGGGCCGCATGGAGGTGCGGAAGATCATTGCCGGCCTGCGCGCCCGAGGAAAGACGGTGTTTTTCTCGTCGCACGAATTGTCGGAGGTCGAACTGGTGTGCGATCACATGGCGCTGATGGTCAGCGGGCGCGTGGTCGCGGAAGGGAAGGCTGGCGACTTGGTGCGGCCCGGCGAAAGCCTGGAGCAGTACTTCCTTCGGGTTGTCCAGGGCGGGGCGGGGCAGGGAGGAGCGCGACCATGATCCGCATTCTCTCCATGGCATGGGCGGTCTGGCTGGAAATGATCCGGCGCAAGGACCTGTATGTTCTGTTGATCCTGCTTCTGGCCCTGTTGTTTGTGCTGATGTCGCTGAACGTGTTCGGGCTGGGTGGGGTGGTCCGGTATGTTGCGGACGTGGGCCTGCTCTTTGCGTGGATATTCTCGATCGTGCTTTCGGTCAGCATGGCGGCGCGCCAGCTGCCCCAGGAGGAGGGCAGGGGGACGATCTACCCGCTGCTGGCGAAGCCGATCACGCGGGCCGAGTTGATCCTGGGCAAGTGGCTGGGCACGTGGACGGCGCCGGCCGCCGCGACGCTGCTCTTCTACGCCGTGATCTTCTCCATGGTCGTGCTGCGCGGGGGCGTGTTCGATCGGGGATGCCTTGCGCAGGCCTTGCTTCTGCATCTTTCGCTGCTGGGATGCGTGAGCGCAATCTCTCTGGCGTTTTCGACGCGACTGACGTATGGGGCGGCGGCGACGATGGCGTATGTTTTCATCGGGGCGGCGTTCACGATTACGCCGCAGGTTCCGGAGCTGGTGGTGCAGGAGAAGGGGTTCACGGTCAACGCGTTGCTGGTGCTGTACTACGGCCTTCCCCACTTCGAACTCTTTGACCTGCGTCAGAGGCTTGTCCATGAATGGGGTGCTGCGCCGTGGGGCGCCGTGCTCCAGGTGTTCCTGTATGGCGTCGTCTGGACCGCGATCCTGATCCTCCTGTCGTGGTTCGGCTATCGCCGGAAACGATTCCAAAGGGGTAATGTCGGATGAGCAGGGCCGGCTTTACTTCATGGCTTGTTCCTCTCGCCGCGCTCGCTCTCCTGTGGGGCGTGGCTTTTTCCCTCGCGGCCCAGCTGACCCTGGTGCCGTTGAACGTCATCTCGACTGACACCTCCGTGGCGGAACGACTGTTGGGCGCCAGCCGCGTGGCGTTCGGCGAGCGGTTTTTCCTGGAGGCCGACAACTACTTTCACAAGGGCGTCACGCACGTTCACCGGAAGGCTTTCACCAACGACTACTTCCAATCGTTGAGCGAGCAGATCGTGCCGTCGGGCCATGTGCATCCGGACGGGGTGGAGGTGTCGGAAATCATGCCGTGGTTGAGGGTTGCGACCCGGATGGACCCGAACAATGTCGAGGCGTATCTCACGACGGCTTTCTGGCTGGAAGACACGATCCGCAGGCCGGACGTTGCGGAGGCCATCCTGCGCGAAGCGCAGTCGAACAACCCGAAGGATTACCGTGTCATCAACGCGCGGGCCCGGATGCTCTTCGGGACGGGCGAGGACCGGAAGGCGGCGATGCTTCTCGATACGGCGCTCAGGTTCTGGCCCAGCCGTCAGAACCCGGAGGACGAACAGGCGCGGCTCGACTTGGCCCAGATGCTCAGCTATCGTGCGTTCCTGTACGAAATGGACGGCGAACGGGAACACGCCCTCGACTTGTTCCGCAAGGCCTTGCTGGCGATACCCGGCAACAAGGCGTTGGAGGAACGGGTGTCCGCGCTGGAGCGGGGCGAGGATTTCAGCCGGAAAGACCGGGAGGCGTGGCAGGCCATTTTTGCGCGGCATCATGTGTGCGCGAGAGAAGGTGATGAACACGATCACCACGATGAAGATCACGAGGAGCATCACTAGCGTCGAGTCTTCGAGGAGACACGACAATCGCTCCGGATGTCGCCGGTTGGGTCAGGAGTCGTTATGTATCTTGAATTTTACGGACTGAAGGAACATCCGTTCAATATTACGCCGGATCCGCGTTTCCTTTTCTTCTCCGCCCAGCATCGGGAGGCGTTCGATCACCTCCTGTACGGGATCGAAAATCGAAAAGGATTCATCGAACTGACCGGCGAAGTGGGTTCGGGGAAGACGACGTTGTGCCGCGCCGTGCTGGCCAATCTCTCCAAGAGAATTCACACCGCGCTGGTTCTCAATCCAACGCTGTCGGGAACACAGCTTCTGCGGGCGATCCTGAATGACTTCGGATTGCATGTGGTCGGCCGCGACCGCCTGTCGCACATTGAACAGCTCAATGCCTTCCTGCTCCGCCAGATGCATGACGGCAACAACGTGGCGGTCATCATCGACGAGGCTCAGGATCTGACTCCGGAAGTCATGGAGCAGGTGCGCCTGCTCTCAAACCTCGAGACGGATCAGCACAAGCTTCTGCAGATCGTTCTGGCGGGGCAGCCGGAGCTTCGTAACCGATTGGCCCAGCCGGAGTTGCGACAACTCAAGCAAAGGATCATGGTGCGCTGCAATCTGCTGCCGTTGACCGAGGAGGAAACGGGCCAGTACATCGAGCATCGGGTCAGGGTGGCGAGCTCAACGGTGAAGGTCAGTTTTGACCAGGAGGCGGTCAAACTGATATACAACTATGCTAAAGGAACTCCCCGTGTTATTAATGGTCTCTGTGACCGGGTGTTGATGGCGGGGTATGTGGCCGGCAAGCATCTGATCAGCGGGCCTGAGGTTCGGAAGGCGTTGGCTGACATGGAGGCCGTTGAATGAGTCTGATACAAGAGGCTCTCAAGCGAAGGGACGACGAAAACTCGAACATCCCGCCGAAGGCGATTCCGATTGTTCCTCCGATGACCCGGGAACCGGCAGCCCGCCGGCCTGAAGTTCAGGACAGAACGTCCCTCGCGTCCCCCGAGGCATCTTCCCGGCGCGGGGGCTGGCCGTTGCTGGTTGTTTCGCTGCTGGTGGTTTCCGTTGTGGCGTTGGCTGCGATTGCCCTTCTCGTGTATTCGTTCCGTCTGCTCGCGGGAGGCGGAACGCCGGTGCAGAAGCCGGCGTCTGCCGTCGAGGCATCGACTCCGCCGGCAGCTACTGTTGAAGTGACTCCCGCGCCTTCTTCCGCAAAACCTGTTCAGGCAACCGTCGAGCCGGCAGCCCCGGTTCAGAAGCCGGTGAAGCCGGCCGTGCCGCCGGTGCCTGTTGCGGCAGTGCCCGCGTCCACCGCGGCGGTGCCGGCTCTGGCGGTTGTTTCCGCCGCAGGCGTCAAGGAAGCGGCTGTCCCGAAGAAGGCGGCTCTGTCCGAGGTCAGCGTGGTGCCCGTGTCAAAACCGATGTCCTCCCAATCGTCGTGGCCCACCCTGAAGGTCGTTGGCGTGATGACACCTGGCTCGGCGAATCAGGTGGGGGCGGCCATCATTGACGGCAACCTGGTGGAATGCGGCGACGAAATCCGCGGGGTCAGGGTTCACGCGGTGGACAAACTGGGCGTCTGGTTCGAGTTCAACAAGCAGACGCAATTCGTGCGGGTGGGGCAGACCACTCTCTAGCTACGGGGTGGCTTCCTTTTCCCGGTCTTTTTCTTCCTGCCTCAGTGCCGCGCGAATCGTGTTGAGGCAGACGTCGTAGCTCTCCGCGGAAACCATGTAGAAGTGGCAGGCCTTCCCTGTGATGCTCTCGACCTCCTTGCGAAGTTCCGTGTCGTACGGATTCAGGATGGCCACCAGGGCGTCGCGGCCCATGGTCTCGAAAACGATGGCGCCGCGGTGCATCATAAAGTCTTCAGGAAGCAGTTTGAACGTGTCCTTCGGCACCTCGAAGTTCGACAACGACACGATGGGCATGCCGCTCTGCGATGACAGGAAAGTGAGCACTTTGTCGAGGTTCTTGAAGGTCCGGTCGTGCAGAACATGGAGGACCGAGATGGGCACCTCGACGTTCTTGGAGGAACTCTCCGTCAGGTCGTGCACGACGTTGGAGTAGTCCTCCTGGGTCAGTTCTCCGGCTTGAACGAGATTCCAGGCGAGCGCCATTTCCGCGGTAACGTCGATCAGTTTTCTCTTGATGGTCGGGGTCTTCTTCTGGGCGGTCGCGGCCGAGGGTTTGCGGACGGGGACGACCAGCAGCTGCAGTTTGTCCACCATCTGCTTGGCCGCCGGGTCGGTGGCTCCCAGGGCGCGGAGCTTCTCGATGAGCTGGGGCGCCGCTTCCGTGTCGTGATCCTCATCGATCACTTCCGCAAGCCGTATGACGTATTCCAGGGCCTTCTTATTCTCGTTGATCTGCTCGTAGGCGTTGATCAGGGTTTCGAGAGCCATCCGGTCGTTGGGTATGGACTCGAGAATCTGTTCGAAAGCGTCGATGGCGTCACGGACTTCCTTCTCGCTGGCATTTTTCTTCAGCTGGTTGTTTTCCATGGATTCCTGCCCGCGTTGATTGTTCGGCTGGCTCTCATTATAGCAGTCGCCGGTCCATCTGCCACAGGCTTCTTCGGCCTGTTGCCCTTCCGTCTTGATTGCTATTATACGAGTCTCCGTGATAAAGTGAAAGCCGCATATCCGGCTGCGATGACCGGTGGAGGAGATGCGCATGATGTTGAGCCGTCCACGGTGGTGTGTGGAGGATCGCGCATTCTCAATTTCGATATACGCGGATCGTTTTCTGGGTACTCTAGTACAGTGTTTGGGTTTTCCGGCCCTGCAGGATGGTCTTGGCAATTGTTATGCTTGTCAGGGATGGCGGGTTGACGTCAATGACTGGACGCGACTATGGAAACCACATCGCTGGGTGAGCGGGTTGTAGAAATCCTCCTGAAGCGCGAGGCTCTCAAGGAGAGCGTCCTTGAGGGCGCGCGCGCGGACGCCGCTGCGGCGGGCACGCGGCTCGAGAAGTTTCTCGTCGAGAAGAACCTGGTCTCGGGCGCCGAAATGACGCTGGCCCTGGCGGAGTATCTCAAGATGCCGCCGCTGACCCTGGCTCATTTCACGCCCAGCAGCGACTTGCTTGACCTGATCCCCCGGGAGAATCTGCAGAAGCATCTCATGGTTCCCGTGACCCGCTCCGGCCGCATGCTGACGGTGGCGCTGGGCGATCCGTTCGACGTCATCGGCCTCGAGGAAATTCACTCCCTGACCAGCATGGATATCGTGCCCGTGGTGGCGCCCGAAAAGGAGGTCACCGATCTCCTGGCTCGTTTTCTCAAGGATACGGGAGCAGGGCTGGAGGAGGTCATCCGCGACGCGTCCGAAGGCGATGTGGAAGTGGGCCTGGAGCAGAAGGAGGAGGCCAGCCTCGAGGAGATGCTCGAGAGCGCCGGCGATGCGCCGGTCATCCGGATTGTGAACTCGATCATGATCGAGGCGATCCGCAAGAAGGCGAGCGATATTCACATCGAGCCGATGGAGAAGATCATCCGCCTGCGCTACCGGATCGACGGCCTTCTCTACGAGAGCCCGAGCCCGCCGAAGTCGCGCCAGTCCGCGATCATCTCCCGCATCAAGATCATGTCCAACATGAACATCGCGGAGCGGCGAATCCCCCAGGATGGCCGCTTCAAAATCCGCGCGGTCGGCAAGGAGGCCGACGTTCGCGTGAGCATTCTGCCCACGGTCCACGGCGAGAAGATCGTCATGCGTATTCTCGATAAGACCTCGCTGGCTCCCAGTCTGGGCGCCCTTGGCCTTGACCAGAAGTCCTATGAGAACCTGAAATACGCGATCGATCAGCCGCACGGCATGCTGCTGGTTACGGGGCCTACCGGCAGCGGCAAGACCACGACGCTGTACTCCGCCCTGCAGGAGTTGAACAAGACCGATGTGAACATCATCACGGTCGAGGACCCTGTTGAGTACCAGCTTCATGGCATCAACCAGGTGCAGACCCATGCCGAGGTGGGCCTTACCTTCGCGGCCGGTCTGCGGTCCATCCTGCGCCAGGACCCCGACATCGTGATGGTCGGCGAAATTCGCGACGGCGAGACCGCCGCCATCGCCGTGCAGGCGGCGTTGACGGGTCACTTGGTGCTGAGCACTCTGCATACGAACGACGCGGCCGGCGCGGTGGCCCGTCTGCTCTACATGGGGATTGAGGCGTTCCTCCTGGCCTCGTCGCTGATCATGACGCAGGCCCAGCGATTGTATCGAAAGGTATGTCCCGCGTGCCGGCGGGAGCGTGATGTCCCGATGGAGATCCTCAAGCTCAATCACGTCGATCCCGCCATCTTTGAAGGGGTCACGCTGTACGAAGCCCGCGGATGTCCGAAGTGTTTCAACACGGGGTACAAGGGGCGCGGCGCCCTGATGGAAATTCTGCTTGTGGATGAGAAGGTTCGCGCGTTGATGCTGAAGGATTGCAGCGCTTCCGCGATCCGGGATCAGGCCGTGGAGAACGGAATGATGACGTTGCGGGCCGTCGGCCTGCAGAAGGTCAAGGACGGGCTGACCAGCATCGAGGAAATTCTGATGACGACCAGCGGCGAGTAACATCCCGCGGCGGCTCATGTTTGGAAATATGGAGGAATGATCAATGGCCACGACTTCTGTTAAACCCACGGCAAAACCAAGCGGTTCGGGCCCGGGTGCCGCTGTGAAAAAAAAGAAGATCCCCGGCGCCAGCAAGATCAGGACGAAGGACTTGCCGGGTTTTACCCGCCAGCTTGGCGCCATGTTGTCTGCCGGCCTGCCGGTCGTGCAGACGCTGGAAGCGCTGGAAGACCAGACCGTGAACCAGGTCTTCAAGGGAGTGATCAAGGGTATCCGAACGCAGATTGAAGGCGGCGCGTCCTTCTCCGAGGCTTTGTCGCAGTACCCGGATCTCTTCGACGACCTGTATATCGGCATGCTTCGAGCGGGCGAGAGCGGCGGTCTGCTGGCCGAAACGACCCAGCGAATCGCCTCCTTCCTGGAAGCCACGATCCGTCTGAATCGCAAGGTCAAATCGGCCATGATGTATCCGTCCATCGTCATGACGGTGGCCATCACCATGGCGGTGTCCATGATCATCTGGATCGTGCCGGTGTTTGCCAGCATCTACACGGACTTCGGCGCCAAGCTTCCGGCCCCGACGCAGTTCCTGGTCGATCTCAGCAACGGCATGCGGCGCTACGCCCTGTACGTGGTGATCGGCGCCGTGGCGGGTTTCATCGCGTTTGGTAAGTGGAAGAAGACGGAAAGGGGAGCGTACTTGTGGGATGCGTTCAAGCTGAAGCTTCCTGTCTTCGGCGATCTGGGCCGCAAGGTGGCCCTCAGCCGCTTCGCCTCGACGTTCGCCCAGCTGACACGCAGCGGAGTGCCGATCCTGCAGACCATGGAAATCGTCGCTGCCGCCACGGGCAACAAGGTCCTCGGCAAGATCATCCTGGACGCGCGGGCTGACGTGGAGCGCGGCGAAACGCTCTCGACGGCGCTGGAAAGAAGCAAACAGTATCCACGGTTGATGATCCACATGCTGTCCGCCGGCGAGAAGACGGGCAAAGTGGATGAGATGCTTCAGAAGATTTCCGAATTCTACGCCGATGAGGCTGAAACCATGATCGGCGGCCTGACCCAGTTGATTGAACCGCTGCTCATGGTCTTCCTCGGTGTCGTCATCGGCGGTATTGTCATCGCCATGTTCTTGCCGATTTTCAAGATGTCGGAAATCGTCAACATGTAGACGAACGCGATCAAACGCGTTGCGGAAAAATCTCAGCGGGCCTTGCCGCCGTCGGCAAGGCCCGCTCCCTTTGGAGCGCGGAATACTGTCGAGAGATGCTTCCTGCGCTTCTCCGATTTCGGATTTGTCAGAAACGCCGAATCAGTGTGGCCAATTCAAGCGAAGCGAGCGGATGGGGTGGCTCGATTTTGAAAGACGGAGAAAGAATGGGGTGTGCAAATTCTCATCCGGTAGCGCCTGAGAAGGTTAATGGCAGAAAAATCTTGGACGATTTGATAAAATGAGAAAAATGCCGTTAACAGGTCCTGAAGTTTAGAATATGATAAACGCAGAAACTCAACGTTTGATTCGGGAAGGTTGGATATATGGCGCGAATACTCTTGGTTGATGATGAGGCCAGCATCTTGAGCGTGCTGAGTACGTTGCTCAAGGCTGAAGGGCACGAAGTTGTGCCTGTTCTTGGTGCCGAGAAGGCCCAGGAAGTAATCAAAAGCCAGAAGTTCGATCTGATGATTTCTGACATCCGCATGAGTCCTGTCGACGGCATGCAGCTCCTGCGGATGATCCGCAAGGAAAAGCCGGACACGGCCGCCATCATGATCACGGCGTATGGTTCCGTGGAAACGGCTGTCGAGGCCATGAAGGAAGGGGCTTTCGATTACGTTACAAAGCCGTTCAAGGTGGACGAGTTGTTGATCACGGTCACGCGGGCCTTGGAGTACCGGGATGCCATGGCGGAGAATGTGACCTTGAAGGCACAGCTTGAGTCCAAGTACCAGTTCGAAAACATCATCGCCGAGAGCCCTGCCATGCGGAAGGTCTGCGAAATGATTGAGCGCGTGGCGCCTACCGACACCACGGTGTTGATTCTTGGCGAAAGCGGTACGGGCAAGGAACTGGTTGCCAAGGCGCTGCATGCGCACAGCCGGCGCAAGACAAAGTGCTTTCTTCCCATTAATTGTGCAGCCATGCCGGAGCCCCTTCTCGAATCAGAGATGTTTGGCCACATGAAAGGCGCTTTTACCGGCGCCACGGCGAACAAGGAGGGCCTGTTCGAGACGGCGAGCGGCGGAACGATATTCCTGGACGAAATCGGCGCCATGCCCTTGAGTATTCAGAGCAAGCTGTTGCGCGTTCTCCAGGAGAAAGAGGTCCGCAGGGTGGGGGGGAACGAGAATATCCCGGTGGATGTGCGGGTTCTGGCGGCGACCAATGACCGATTGGAAGCCCTGATCGAGGAAGGGACGTTCCGGGAAGACCTTTTCTACCGGCTCAGCGTAATTCCTATTGAAATCAAGCCGCTGCGTGAGCGGCCCGAGGATATCCTTCCGCTTGTTTATCACACCATGCGGCAGGAAGTCGGCCCGAACAAGGATCTTCCGAATATAGATCCGGAAGCGCAGCTGGTCCTGGAACAGTATCCCTGGCCAGGCAATGTCAGAGAGCTTGAAAATGCCATCCGGCATGCCCTGACCTTTGCCAAAGACGGCAAGGTCACCAAGGATGTTCTGCCTGCCAAGATCGTCAGCTCTGTATCGTCCGAAGGCGCTGTGTCCGTGAATACAGGCGGCCTCAAAGCGGACGCCTATCGAGGGAAGTCACTCAAGGCGTTCCTGAAGAGCAAGGAGAAGGAGTATTTGTCGCAAGTTCTGCAGTACGTGGAAGGGGACAAGGAAAAGGCAGCAAAAGCTCTGAAAATTAGCCTTGCTACGCTCTACAGGAAACTGCCGGAACCGAATGAATAGCACGAATTCATTTGAATTTGTAACCCTCTTTATATAAGTGACTTGCGCATTGCCTTGTCGAAATTGCAATAATGAATTATTATTTTATCAACTTCTTAATAGTGAGTTGATGGCGTAATGGTTTGAATTGCCTGTTTTATTGGTGTTTAGCGCTTTTTCAATGTGAAAATGTGAGTCGGCACGATACCTGCTGATCATTATATCGGCCAAGCGGTTTCCATTGTGGACGCTGCGAAAGCCATAAGGAGCACGAAAATGAAGAAAGGTTTCACACTGGTAGAGATTATGATCGTGGTCGCGATCATCGGTCTGTTGGCCGCAATCGCGATTCCGTCATTCGCGAGAGCTCGTACGACCTCTCGTCAGAATGCGTGCATTAACAACCTGCGCCAGATTGATGGCGGCAAGGATCAGTGGGCTATTGAGAACAACAAGGTTGATTCGGACACAGTGGCTTCTGGCGATGTTTCCCCCTACATCAAGGGCGGTTGGCCAGTTTGCCCGGCGGCCGGTGCGTATGGCTTGACCGTGGTTTCCGACGATCCGACATGCTCTGTCGGTGCCGGTCACTTGCTGTAATGTGATCTGACCAGATTATCCAAAGCGGCCCTTGGGGAAACCCAAGGGCCGCTTTTTTGGCTCTATTCGTCGAAAAAGGCTGTTTTCACTGTGTTGCCGGTCGAGAAGGGCAGGCTGGACGGTCTGAGTGGCATAGCGTATGCTCTACAGAAATATCAGAGAGGATCAGCCATGGGGAATGGCAATGAAAACAGCCCATAGATCAGGTTTCACGCTGGTGGAAATCATGATTGCTGTAACTATCATTGGGTTCCTGGCGGGCTTGGCCATTCCGGCTCTTATGAAGTCGCGCCGAGCCACACAGGCCGGCCGGTGTGTGAACAACATGAGACAAATCGAGTCGTCCAAGGAGCAGTGGGCGATGGAAACGTTTGGCGATGTCGGTAGTCCCTGCAGCTCCGCGGATGTCGCTCCCTACCTGAAAGGGGGCTTCCCGGTTTGCCCAGCCAACGGAGCATACACCGTCAATCCTGTAGGTTCCAACGTGGTTTGTTCGATCGCCGGTGAACACGCACTGAAGAACTAAGCGGTTGACGATTTCCTTCCCCCGGTTTCTAAGGTCAGAAAAGGCTTCTCGTGGCTCGATCATTGTCCTACTTTTTGAACCGGCTGATTGCCTCCTTGCCGTTGTGCGAATCGGAAACGAGCGCTGAACGTGACAAACCGGGTGTTGAAACTGGCTTTCTGTCTGACGGTCGTGCTGTTTGCGGTCTTTCACTTTGCCGAGAACACGGCTGATCCGGATCTGTGGGGGCACGTGCTTTTCGGGCAGCAGATTCTCCACCAGCACTCCGTTCACAAGTTCGAACCGTTCTCCTGGACCGCGGCGGGACAACCATGGATCAATCATGAAGTCCTTTCCGAAATCGCTCTGGGGACGGCGCATCTCATCCTGGGTGGGGCGGGACTGCTGTGGCTCAAGCTCCTGGTTGGAATGGTGACGTTCGGGATCGCCTTGTCGCTGGGCGGTCGCGGTTTGGAATGGCCGTGGCGGGTGCTGTCGTGGTGCGTTGCGTTGGTGGCGGTTGTCGAGATCTCGTTTGGATTTGCGGCCAGGCCTCAGATCTTCACGGCGCTGGGGTTGGCGTGCGAATTGTGGATTCTGATCCGGATTCACGAAGGCCGGGTTCAATGGGCGTTGGCATTGCCGGCCCTGTTTGTTGTGTGGATCAACACGCACGGCGGCGTTGTCGCTGGTTTCTGCGTTTTGGCTCTGGCAGCCGCCGGGACGACGGCGGAGGTTGTGTGGGATAGGGTACGTCACGCCGTCCGATCACCTGCGGTGTCAGGAACCGTTCTCCTTGGATTGTGGCTGGGTACGTGCGTGTCGGTGTATGCGTTGTGGCTGAATCCATGGGGTGGTGATCTTCTCCGATGGCTGGTTTCCAGTGTTCTTTGGCCCCGCCCGGAAATTGAGGAATGGAACCCGGTCCGATTGGGATGGGACCACGGCCCGATGTTCATCCTGATGGCGATCAGCGTGCTGGCGTTCATCACCACAAAGCGGCGGCGTGCCTTCTGGGAAATCGCCGTTCTTGCCTTCCTGGGATTTGCCGCCTTGCGATACGTGAGGAACACGCCCTTGTTTGCCGTGGCCGTGCTGGCCCTTGTGCCGCCGTAGCTCGTGGATGGGGCCCGTCGCGTTGGGGCTCTCTTGAAGGGCACGACTGCGCTCCTGCTGCAGCCGTCCCTCCGGTGGTTCGCGGTCGGTGCGTTCCTGGTGTTGTCCGGAGTGATGCTGCGGGCGGCGATGACGCTTCACAAGGACAACGGACTGACGATGGAGGTGCCGAAACAGTTGTACCCTCTTGCCGCTGTCCGCTTCATTCAGGACCATGGGCTTTCGGGGAACCTGCTCGTTTTCTTCGATTGGGGAGAACTGTGCCTGTGGGAATTGCCGGACTGCCCGCCATCGATCGATGGCCGCCTCGACACGTGTTACTCCCGCGATGTGATCTCCGCGAACTGGAATCTCTACAACGGCGAGTCGGTGGATTCGCGGGTTCTTCCTCTGTCCGATGCGGACATCGCGCTTCTCCCGCGTAATCTCGCGGGCGTGAAGATGCTGGTGGAGGACTTGGGGTGGCAAGCGGCGTACGCGGACCCCCTGGCCGTCGTACTCGTCCGTCAACCGGGCCGCTTCCCGCGCTTGTCGGGAACAAGCCTGCCTCTGATCAGAGGAAGCGAGGCCGTTGAGGGCCGTGAGCCTTTCCCCGATCGGCCTTCACTCCGGATCCGTCACGGCGGACTGTAACGCGCCCGGGCGGGGTTCTTTTCCGTTGCGGGGGGGGATACTCACGCTGCCTGACGCGGGAACAATGTCCCGGCAGAAGGAAACGAACGTGTTGCGACGCCGGGTGATCGGATTTTCCACGTGAAGAGTCCGGATGGTAACCCCGTTGAACGTCTTCAGGACCACGTCGTAGTTTGTCAGGTCCGGCGGGCAGGGGACCCTGGCGACCTGGAGCCAGCGGGGGAGAGTTTCCCATCGGCGGATATCGGGACGCTCCAGCAACCCGATCAACACAAAGCGCACCAACTCGCCGAGCAGCTCGTTGTCGTTTGCCTCCAGCGAACTCGCGATGGCCTCCTTGACGACCACGCGGCCGACCGTTTTGATCATTTTCCGGACGGCTTCGATCTGGTCCGTTGTGTACGCCAGTTCAACGGTGTCGGCGAGATTGTAGCTGCGGCCCAGGTACTGGCCGTTGCGGTGGATCTCGGCATACATCGGTTGGCCGGGTGTCCAGTTCTGCTGCCAAACGTCCGATCCCCTGGCGGAATGTCCCAGCAGAACAAAACAGACCAGTTCGTGGGGCCATCGTTTATCATCGGCGACAATCGGAGAGGCCACGGCGCCGGTGTTGTTCGTGCCGGCCGCGCTCTCCGGCGCGGGAAGAATATGCCCCGTGTCCTCGTCCACCTTGATGCCGGAGAGGAGCGAGGAAGCCCGTTGATACTGGATGCGCGCGTTCGAATCGTCGTCGATCATTTCCAGGCAGAAGCCGGCCATGTATCGCGAGTACGCGTCTTCCGGGTAATCTCCGCGCACGGCAGGATCGAGCGATTTGATAATGCGCCGCGCCTCGACGGCCGCGTTGTCCCAGTTGGCCATGGCCAGGTGATCCTTCGCGGTGAACGCGTGGAGCAAAGTGCGTTCGTACGGCGTGCCGCGGAAGCTCTGGACGGTGTCATTCACCACCCAGCTGGCGGTTCCCTTCGAGACGCTGTAGGTCTCCAGCCTATCCAGTTCATCCGACGCCGCAATGTAGTCCCTGGCGCTGGTTTCGTAGCGGCCGGCAAAGAGCCGGACGGTTCCCCGCTCCATGTTGAAGAGGACTTTGTTGTTGTCCGGAACTTTGGCCGAGTCGAGCGTCTCGTTCGCCTTGTCGAATTGTCCTGCGTAGAAGTTATGACGCGCCGAATCCAGCGCAGGTGTTGCACACCCGCACTGGATCAGCGCGGTAAGGACGACCAGTCCGACCGGGCGCAGGCAGGCGATGACGCGCCGCAGGTCCATGATGGTTTACCATCCGATGAGCGGCTGGCTGCTCTGGCGGGCGAATTCCTTCTCCGTGGTCCAGGCCAGGAGTCCCGTCTCGAGGTCCGTGACCTCCATCGTGAGCTTGTAGTAGGTGTACTCCTGCTTGGATACGCGGACCTGGCGAGGGGAAGTTTCCTGCATTTCGATCAGCGAGCCGCTCAACATGTACTTCGCGCCGAGCTGCTTGCCGACGGCGGTTTGCGTTTCGGGTGTGGCGTTGGCGGCCTGATAGCCTTGCTCCTTGAGCAGGTCTTCGCGCCGCGCTTCGTTGACGAACTGGACTTTGCCGGACTGGAAGAGCAGGGTGCGCATCTTGTCCGTCAGGCCCTTCGTATCCACGTAGCGGCCGGTCCGGTTCTGAACGCCCGCGATCATCATGATGGGCGCCGGCGACTTGTCGCCCAGGAATGGGCTGGCCAGCAGTTCATCCGCCACGGCCTGGGAGAGGGTGCGCAGATCGCTGAAGTCATACGTCGATCTGACGTGCTGCGTCTTGTTCACGTCCAGATCGGTTGTGGAAGCGCGGAACGCCGCGCACCCCGTCAGGAAAGCGGAAATCGAGCACATCAAAAACACCAACCCGGTCCTGGTCACGGTAGTCTTCATGATTGTTCTCCTTTCACCTCTTTTGACGCCCCATGTCTATCCGATATTCAATGCCCACGCAAGACACAACACGCCCGCCGGCCCGCGCTGTTCGCGGAGTCAGGGCGATTGCGGCGATCTTCTCTTCCGGACCTGCTCCAGCCAGTGGGCGTGCTCCGGGTTCTGCGGCTCGAGTTGTTGAAGGCGGGCGAATGCCCTCTCCGCGGCGGGCCAATCCTGCGCCGACCATGCCGCGGAGGACAGCCCCCGCCACGCCTGAAGATGGTTCGAATCCAGTTTCAGCGCCCTCTCAAAAACGGCGACGGCCTCGTCGTGGCGCTGCAGGTTATGGAGGCAGAGACCGAGATTCCTCCACGCCTCAACCTGGGACGGCCAGCGGCAGGTGGCCGATTCAAGGCGGCTCCTCGCCTGAAGCAGATCTCCCTGCTCGGCAAAGAAGACACCGAGGTTGATCGCGAACGCCGGGTTGTCTCTCAACTCCCAGTCTTTTTCCAATTCGACCATCTTGCGCAGGCTTTCTTCACGGTCTCCCCGGTCCCACATCCTCTGCGCCATGAGCCAGCGCCCCTTGGGCACTCGATTCATAGAGTCGGTGTGCCGGGCGATGACGGCATCGGCTTCCTCCGGTCTTCCCAATCCATAGAGAGTTACGGCGTAGTTTACGGCGATCCGGTCGGACGGCGCCGGCGCATGCAGGTAGGAGTAGCGCCAGAGGACCAGGGGGGATTTCCACTTGAACGATTCGTGAACAGCCACGGAGCCCCACACGAGGACCAATGCCGGCAGGGCGAACAGGATCGGGGGAAATCGTCGGACCGCGCAGCCGGCGCCATAGCCCGTTATGAGAATGAAGCCCGCGAGAGGCAGGTACACAAAGCGTTCCGCGAAATACTGGATCATGGGAACCACGTTGGATACGGGAATCAGAGACAGGGCGATCCACAGAACACCGAACCAGACGGGAAGCCGCTTGCCCGCAGTTCGCAATGCCCACACGGCGGCTGTGAAGCTGATCAGCATCACAGCCACGCCGGCCAGGACGGGGGCCGATGTGATGGCATGGCCGCCGCGCATAAAGCTGTAGTCGGGGTGGAAGGGTGGAATGCCCAGCATGGATTTACCGTACAGGAGGATGACCGGAAGCATGTCGATCAACGTTTGTCCGTAGGAGCCCGACATGGGCGTTTCGGCCAGGGAGACGTATCGAAGGATGAAGTGGCGAAGCACGACAAAGACCGCGAACACGAAGCCCTGGGCCAGGAACCAGGCTGCAAAAGCCCGGCGTGGCAGGGGGCGGAAGACGGCGATCGGAAAAAGGAAGAAGAAGACGAACCCGATGACGGATTCCTTGGACCACAGCGCCAGGCCAAACAACAGCAGGCTGGCCAGCGCGGGTTTCCATCGGATACGACCGGCGTCCGACCACGCGTCCCACGCGGCGATCAGCGAACCGATCAGGAAGAAGGTTCCCATCAGGTCGTCAAGGCACTTTGCCCAGCAAACCACTTCCGAGGTCACGGGGTGCACGGCGAAGGCGAGGGCGCTGAAGAAAGCGAAGGATCGCGCGCCGCCGCCGGGTTCGCGCCCGAAGACGTGTTCGAACAGCCGGAGTCCCAGAAGGAAAAGGAGAAAGGAAACGGCGGTATGCCACAGGAGGTTGGCCAGGTGAAAGACCCATGGCACCGGCTGGCCGAACGGCCATGTCAGAATCCCGAAGTGCAGGGTTCGCAGGGCGCGGTAGGGATACGGGGCCATGACCTTCTGAGTCTGGCAGTCGGTGAAATACCGGGGCCACTCCGAGGGCGTGCGCAACGCCTCGTTCATCACGATGTAGTAATTGTCGTCCCATACGAAACTGAACGTGATGCTGTAACCCCAGACCGCGAAGACTGCCATGGCAATCAGCAGAAGGATCGCGGTTTTCGGCAGGTGTGTCAGGGTTGTATCGACACGCTGAAGCATCGTCATGTCGTTCATTCCGGCGAAGACCGTTGCTCGGTCAACATGCGCATCTTACTGCCGCACCAAGAGGAAGTAAAAGCCGGAAAGCCGCCGGAATTTGAGATTGCGCAGGGATCGTGTTCTGCTATCTTACGTCCCCGTTCTCAAGATGACCCCATCATCTAGAGGCCTAGGATAGTAGGTTTTCATCCTACAAACACGGGTTCGAATCCCGTTGGGGTCGCCATGA
>CALMZY010000274.1 GCA_937870865.1 uncultured Lentisphaerota bacterium
TTCTTGCCGACCAGCCCCCGGAGGTCCGGCGCATGAGGCTTGAGGCCCGGCAGGAGTTCGAACAGAAATACACCGCGGAACGCAATTACGAATGGCTGATGAGAATCTACCGCGAAGCCGGTGGATGCGCGGGCAGCAGGCTGTGACATATTGAATGATGAATAGCCATAACGTCAGCGCAGTAAAAACCGCAGCGCAGTATGCGCCTTCGGGCGGGAGTGTGGCCGCGGACGTTGCGGAAGCCTTTCGGTTGCTGGGTTACGATCGGGCTCGCGCCGGGCAGCCGGATTGGAATCCCCTCGGCTGGCTGATCAAACCGGGCGAGACCGTGTTCATCAAGCCGAACATGATCGCGCACAAGCATCAGCGCGACGATTCCTGGGAGCACGTGATCACGCACGGCTCGGTCATTCGTGCCGTGGTCGATTTCGTCTTCATCGCGCTGGAGGGAAAAGGACGAATCATCATCGGCGATGCGCCGCAGACAGATTCGAAGTGGGACTTGATCGTGGAACGGATGGGGTTGAATGCGATCCGGGATTTCTATCGCCAGGAGAAGCGGTTCGACATCGAGCTGGTTGATCTGCGCGACGAGTTCTGGCTGGAGAAGGACGGCGTCTACGTGGAGAAGAGGAAGCTGGCGGGCGATCCGCTCGGCGGGGTTGCTTTTGACCTCGCCGCGCGAAGCGCGTTCGCCGAATTGGATGGTCAGGGCCGTAAGTACTATGGCGCGTTTTACGATGTGGAGGAAACCAACCGGCACCACAGCGCCGGCAAACATGAGTACAGAATCTCGAAGACGCCGCTGGCGGCCGATGTCTTCATCAGCGTGCCCAAACTGAAGACGCACAAGAAATGCGGGATTACGGTCAACTTGAAGGGCCTGGTGGGGATCAACGCCGACAAGAACTGGTTGCCGCACTACGCGTTCGGTTCGCCGGAGACCGGTGGAGACCAGTTCGACCGCGCCAGCGCGCGCGGCCGGATTGAAAACACGCTGGTCGTGAAGGTGAAGGAGCTTCTGCTCACGAACAACCGTCTTGTGCAGGCGCTGGCCCGGTGGGGGAAGCAGTGGGCGTACCGTTTGTTCGGTCGAACGGACGACGTGGTCCGCTCCGGCAACTGGCACGGAAATGAAACCGTCTGGCGAATGTGCATCGATCTCAACCGCATCCTGATGTACGGGAACCCGGACGGCACGTGGCGGGTTTCACCGAAGAAGTACTTGTCGGTCGTTGACGGAGTCGTGGCGATGGAAGGTGACGGGCCGGTCGCCGGCAGCCCGAAGGCCGCTGGAGTGATCCTGGTCGGGGACAACCCGGTTGCGGTCGATGCCGTCTGCGCAAAGCTGATGGGTTTTGATGCCCGGAAGATTCCGCTCATTGGCCGGAGTTTTGACCGTCACGATTACCCGTTGATCGAGGAGGGGGGCGGGACAATTCATGTCGCCAGCAATCATGCGGCGTGGAACAAGCCGCTGAACGAATTTCAGATCGACGACGTGTTTCATTTCAAGCCGCACTTCGGCTGGACGAAGCACATCGAGTGGACACCATGAGCTACGGAAACCGATTCTTCAGGGGGTTCTACTACGGGGCTCCCTCGCCGGTGAAGTCGCTGATCACGAGCGTGTATGGATTCGCCCAGCGGCGGCAGCGATACGGCGATGACTTCTGCCGGCACCTGGCCTTTCTGAGCGGTGCGCAGAACTGGGACAACGAAAGTCTTCAGCGTTTTCAGCAGGTGCGACTGCAGGACTTCCTGAAATCGGCGATTGCGGAAACGCCTTTCTACTCGTCACGGAAGGAATATCAGGCGGTTGCCGGAACCGATGACCTGTCGCAATTCCCCTTGCTCTCGAAACAGGCCGTGCGCGATCACCGTGACGAACTGATCAGCCGGGCGGGTGAGCGACAACCCCGCCGGATGGTGCACACCAGCGGGACAACCGGCAAGTCGTTGACGTTTCCGGTCTCGTCGGAATGCTTTCAGCGCGAATACGCGTTTCGCGAACTTCATTACTCCTGGGCGAAGGCGAGCCTTGTCGGCCTCGATCCGTTCGCATTCATCGCCGGCCATCCCGTGGCGCATCCGGACCGGACACGGCCGCCGTTCTGGACGTTCGACATGACGAGCAACCATCTGTTCTTCTCCTCCTATCATCTGTCCGAGAAGACCATGCCCGCGTACGTTCGCCAGTTGGAGTCGTTCAATCCGATCATCCTGGCGGGCTATCCGTCGTCCGTGTATCTGCTCGCGCTGGCGTTCCGGAAATACGGGAAGGAGAAGCTCCGGCTGAAGGGCGTCTATACGTTCTCCGAAACGCTGATGGATTTTCAGCGCGCCGCGATCCGGGAGGCGTTCGACTGCCGCGTGTTCAACTGGTACGGCAACACCGAAATGTGCGCAAACATCGTCGAATGCGAAAAGGGCGAACTCCATTTGAAGATCGAACACAGCGCTGTGGAGGTGCTGAACGATCGGAATGAGCCCTGCCGCCCCGGCGAAACCGGCCGGCTGGTGTGCACCGGGTTCGGAAATCCGGCGTTCCCCTTGATCCGCTACGAAGTGGGGGATGTCGTCACGCTCTCGAAGCAGACGGCATCCCAGTGCGGTCGCGGCGGTGTCCTGGTGGATGAAGTCCTTGGGCGCGTGGAAGACTATGTCATCACTCCGGACGGCCGGATCGTGGGGCGTCTCGATCATCTTTTCAAAGACAGCCGGCGCGTCGTGGAGGCGCAGGTGGTGCAGAACGCGGTGGAGGAAGTGGTGCTCAGGATCGTGCGTGAGCCGACGTACACGCGCGAGGACGAGCAGACGATTCTTCGCGAAGCGCGCCTCCGGCTGGGGGACGGCGTGCGAATCAGATTTGAATATGTTGACTCGATTCCCCGGGGCAATACAGGCAAATTCCGTTTCGTCGTTTCGAAGCTCGATCAAAAGAAGATACTCAAAGGACTGGCCGGCTGATGGATCGCCGGAGAAGGAGCCCTTATGAAACAGGTTGCGCAGAACTATAAGACCGGCGAGATCCGTCTGCAGGAGGGCAGTTCGCCCGCGCTCAAAAGCGGAGGCGTTCTGCTGGAGACGCGCTTCAGCCTGATCTCGACAGGCACGGAGAGCATGAAGGTCCGTGAAGGGAAGATGTCCCTCCTTGAAAAGGCGAAGGCCCGGCCCGACCAGGTGAAGAAAGTCCTTCAATCCGTCCAGCAGCAGGGATTGATGGCGACGTTCCACAAGGTGATGAACAAGCTGGATTCCCTGACGCCGCTCGGGTACTCGGTCTCCGGCGTCGTCACCGCGGTCGGTGCGGATGCTTCTGAGTTTCAAGCGGGTCAGCGCGTGGCCTGCGGCGGGGTTGGCTACGCGAATCATGCCGAGACCAACTTTGTTCCCCGCAACCTGGTCGTTCCGGTTCCCGACGGCGTCTCCCTGCGTCACGCGGCGTTCGCGACGGTTGGATCCATCGCCCTTCATGGGTTCCGGCAGGGCAGGCTCCAGGTCGGCGAGACCGCTTGCGTGATCGGCCTGGGTCTGATTGGTCTGCTGATTACGCAGATTCTGAAGGCGGCCGGCATTCGCGTCATCGGAACGGATCTTTCGGCCGCCCGCCGTGAACTGGCGGTTCAGTTGGGTTGCGATGTCGCGCTTGCACCGGACGATCCTGCGCTGGCTGCCACGGTCGCGCGGTTCACGGGCGGCGCCGGCGCGGACGGCGTGTATATCGCCGCGTCGTCGCCGTCGAACGATCCGGTGGAACTGGCGGCCGCCTTGGCGCGCGATCGCGCGCCGGTGGTCGAGGTGGGCAAAACGGGACTCGAGCTTCCGTACAAGGATTACTACGAAAAGGAACTGGAGTTCCATTTCTCGCGGTCCTACGGCCCGGGCCGGTACGATCCGAACTACGAGGAACGCGGGATCGACTATCCCATCGGCTATGTGCGATGGACCGAGCGGAGAAACATGGCGGCGTTTCTCGATCTGGTCGGCCAGGGCAAGGTGCAGTTGGACCCTTTGATCTCGTCGGTGTTCCCGTTCGACAAGGCGGAATCCGTGTACCAGGACATTGCCGACGGGAAGCTGTCCGGCATCGGGTTCCTGTTCGAGTACCCGCAGCGTGTGCATGACGCCGTTCCGCCCTCCGCGGTCGCGCCGTCGCCAAAAAAGGTTCCGAAGTCGGCGGATGTTGTCCGTCTCGGGTTCGTCGGCGCGGGCAACTACGCCTCATCCATGCTTCTGCCCCATCTCGCCGGGCGGAAGGACGTCAAGCTGGTTGAAGTCGCCACGACCACCGCTTTGTCCGGCGCGAACGCGACGCGCAAGTTCCCGTTCGAGCGCACGAGCACGGACTACAAGGCCCTGCTGGCCGCGGAGGATGTGGATGCCGTTGTGATTGCAACCCGGCATGCCGCCCACGCGGAAATGACCGCGGAGGCCTTGAAGTCCGGCAAGGCGGTGTTCGTGGAAAAACCGTTGGCCATTGCTATCGCCGGGACGGAAAAGGTTCGAGAAGCCCTTGCCGAAACCGGCAACGAGCGGCTGCAGGTCGGTTTCAACAGACGGTTTTCGCCGCTGGCGAGGAAGGTCGCGGGATTGTTCGAGGGTTGGGACGGGCCGCTCGTCATGCACTACCGCGTGCACGCCGGCCGCGTGGAGAAGGGTTCGTGGTACGGCAGCGAATCGGAAGGCTCGCGGTTCATCGGGGAAGCGGGTCACTTCTTTGACGTGTTCAGCTTCCTGTCGGGCGCGAGGCCTGTTTCGGTGTTCGCGCAGGCGATTCGTCCGGAGCATCCCACGCCGGACGATCTGGAGAACATCGCCGCCGTGGTCAACTACGACGACGGATCCGTGGGCAATCTATTGTACCTGACGCAGGGCAGCGCAAAGGTGCCGAAGGAGTTCATCGAGGTGTTCGGGGCGGGCAAGACAGCCCAGCTCAACAATTTCGAATCGGCGGATTTGTTCGATGGCGTGAAACGACGGAGAGTCGGCGGCGGTTCGGTGAACAAGGGCCAGCGGGAGGAACTGGAGGCGTTCGTGCAAGCGGTCAAAGCCGGCCGCGAGCTGCCCATTCCGATCCAGAGTCTGCTCGACACCACGCTGGTAACGGTCGCGGCGGCGGAATCGCTTCGCGCCGGCCGCGTGGTCCAGTTGTCCGACTATTGGAAATAAGCCGGCCTGCTTATACAAGCCTTGGAACTGGGTGAGGGCATGAATCTTCAATGGTATTTTCATCGGGTGCGGTCGATGGACTTTCTCGAGGTGCTGCACCGTGCCCGTTCGCTGGCATGGATGGTCCGGCGTCGCGGGGGAGTCGTGCCGACGTCCATGCAACGGCTTCCTCCGGTTCCGTGGACGATCGTTCGTCCGGCGAGGGAAGATTCCGCGCGTCTGCAATTGCTGGAAGAGGCGGATGCGTATCTTCAACACCGCTGGCTTTTTTTTGGGTTGAATGGATTGCAGGAGGATCCGATCGACTGGCAGGTGGACCCCTCCTCCGGCAAGGGAACGACGCTGAGCTTCTCGCCTCGCCTGGATTTCAGAAACCCGGAGGCTGTCGGCAGCATCAAGAACATCTGGGAGAAGAATCGGCACCAGCATCTGACCGTGCTGGCCGCCGCGTTTGCCCTGAGCGGCGCGGAACGCTATGCCGCCGAGGTGGCCGACCAGATTCTCGGCTGGGTTGACGCCAATCCGTTTCTCCTGGGCGCCAACTGGGTTTCGCCGCTGGAGAGCGGAATCCGCCTGATCTCGTGGGTGTGGTGCGAACGACTTCTGCGCGCTTCGACCAATTACGACGCGGTGTTCGGCCCTCAAAGCCCTGTCTGGACCTCCGTGTACCAGCAGCAATTGTTCATTGACCGCGCGTATGCCCAGGGTTCCTCGGCCAACAATCATGTGATCGGCGAGATGGCCGGTCAGTTCGTGGCGTCCTCCGCCTGGCCCTGTTTCCCGGAATCACAGGCGTGGAAGGAGAAGGCCGCCGCGGTGCTGGAAGAGCAGAGGATCAAACAGACCTTCCCCTCCGGCCTGAATCGCGAGCAGGCTTTTGACTACCATCTCTTCGTCACCGAGTTCCTTCTTCTTTGTCTGTACGAAGCGCGTCGTTCAGGATTCGCGTTCTCGGATTCCTTTGGCGATGCCGTGAGGAAGATGGTCGAGGCGATTCCCGTCCTGACGGATGTCGGCGGCCATCTGCCGAACTACGGCGACGGCGACGATGGGCTGGCCGTTCGGCTTCGATCCGCCAAGGATCGCCGGGACGCGTGGATATTCGATTTCGCCCGCGTCCTTCTGGATGCCGATGTCCCGGCAAAGCCGGAGCCATCCATTTCAGCGCGGCTGGCCGGATTTGACCGCGTGCCGCCGAAGGAGTTCAAACCGCGGGATGTATCCTCGTTTGAAGACGCGGGACTGCATCTGCTGGTGGCCGATCGGGGGAGCCCGGCGGAAGTGTTCACCCTGTGTGACGCGGGACCGCAGGGGTTCCTGTCGCTGGCCGCGCACGGGCACGCCGACGCCCTCGCGTTCACACTCAGCGTCGGCGGGAAACCGGTACTCGTGGATCCCGGAACGTACTGCTATCACGCCGAACCGCATTGGCGAGACTACTTCCGAAGCACGAAGGCCCATAACACCGTCACCGTGGACGGCGTGGATCAGGCTGTTGCCGGAGGGACTTTTCTCTGGCTGAAGAAGGCGGATGCCCGGGTGATTGAAGCGCGGCGGGAAGGCGGAAGGCAGTGGGTGACTGCGGAGCATCGCGGGTACGAGCGATTAGCCGGCCGTGTCGTTCATCGCAGGAAGCTTGAACTGGACGGGCGGACGTTGGTGATCGAAGACGATCTTTCCGGGACCGGCGAGCATTTGCTAGAATGGCGCTTCCATTTCTCGCCCGATTGCCGGGTGGAGCTTGAGTCCGGAGTCTGCCGCGTGAGTGGGTCCGGAGGCGGTCTTGTCTTGCGGCTGGACGAAGGGGCCCGTTGGGCGTTGGTCAAGGGGGGTGACGATGCGGGGTGGTTTTCCCCCGGTTTTGGCGTGCGCGTTCCGTCGTTTACGCTGTGTGGCACCATGAACAGGCCCTTGCCGGCGCGGGGGGTCAACAGGATCGAGATCGCATGAAAATCAGCATCTTCGGTTTGGGATATGTGGGGACCGTAACGGCGGCCTGCCTGACGCGGGATGGCCACGAGGTGGTGGGCGTTGATGTGAACCCGGACAAGGTCCGGATGATTCAGAAAGGCGAATCGCCGGTCGTCGAACCGGGGATTGAGAAACTCCTGCCGGACGCGGTCGCGAAGAGTCGTTTGACGGCGACCACGGATGCCGCGGCCGCCGTTGCGGCCACCGACATTTCGCTGGTCTGTGTGGGCACGCCGGCGAAGGAGAAGGGCACTCCGAACCTCGACCACGTCTTCCATGTCTGCGAGCAGATCGCGCGCGGTCTCTCGGGCAAGAGTACGCCCCATGTGCTGGTCCTTCGCAGCACGGTTCCCCCCGGCACGCTCGAGGCCTGTGAGGCGGTGCTCGCCAGGCATGCGGACCGGGCGAGATTTCATGTCGCGTTTAACCCGGAGTTTCTGCGTGAAGGTTCGGCGGTCCGCGATTACGACGCGCCGCCGTTTACGATCATCGGCACAAACGAGCCGGCGGCGGAGAAGGCCGTGCGCGAAATCTACAAGACGATCCGCGCGCCGGTCTTTGTGGTCCAGCCGCGGGAATCGGAACTGATCAAGTATCTCTGCAATACGTGGCACGCGGTGAAAGTCTCTTTCGCCAACGAGGTGGGCCGTCTCGGCTGCCAGCTCGGAATCGACGCCCGGCGGGTGATGGACGTTTTCCTCAGCGACACCAAGCTGAATGTTTCCCCGGTGTATATGCGTCCGGGCTTTGCCTATGGCGGCTCGTGTCTGCCGAAGGACGTGTCGGCCCTGATTCACATGGCGCAGGACAAGGGCGTCCAGATGCCGGTGGTCAGCGCGCTGCCGCAGAGCAACCAGGCGCAGATCGATTCCACGGTGGCAAGGATTCTTCAGATGCGCGTCCGGAAGATCGCCGTATTCGGACTCGCGTTCAAGGCGAACACCGACGACCTGCGCGAAAGCCCGGTTGTGCTGCTTGTGAAGCGCCTGATCGGAGAGGGGCGCGAGATCCGGATTTTCGACCCCGCGGTGAACCAGGCGAAGCTGATGGGGACGAACCTGAACTACATTCGCGAGAACCTTCCTCATTTGGAGAGCCTGATGAAAGACGATCCGGTCGATGCGCTCAAGGGGGTCGAGTTGCTCATCGTCACCCAGAACCACGGGGACTTCAGGAAGATCATCACGGAGCACAAGCCGGCCGTGAAGCGCGTGTTCGATCTCGCGGGATTGTTTTCCGAACCGCCTGAAGGTGTCGAGTATCATGGCATCGCCTGGTAAGATCCTGATTATCGTCGAGAACCTGCCCGTCCCATTCGACCGCCGGGTCTGGATGGAGTCGACCACGCTTGCCGCCGCGGACCACCCGGTGTCCGTGATTTGTCCCACGGGAAAGGGTTGCGAACAGGAAAAGGAAGTTCTTCAGGGGATTCACATTTACCGGCACCGCCTCCCTCCGGAGGTGAGTTCGTCCGGCGGATACCTGCGGGAATATGCGGCGGCCCTGCTGGGTGAATTCCGGCTGGCCCGGCGGGCGTGGAAAGAGACAGGATTCGACGTCGTTCATGTCTGCAATCCGCCCGACCTGCTGTTCCTCGTGGCGCTCTGGTTCAAGTTCATTCACGGCGTGAAACTGGTGTATGACCACCACGACGTCGTTCCCGAGATGTACGAGGCGAAATTCGGCCGGCGGGGATTCTTCTACTGGCTTTTGAGAATAGCCGAGAGGCTGACGTACCTGGCCGCGGACATGGTCATTGAAACGAACGAATCGCACCGCCGGATTGCGCTCTCGCGCGGGAAGAAGAAGCCGGACCGCGTATTCGTGATCCGCAGCGGTCCGGACCTGTCGAAATTCGTTCCGCAGGAGCCCGTGGCGGAACTCAAGCGCGGCAAGAAGCATCTCGTCGGCTACATGGGCGTGATGGGGGAGCCGGAGGGCATCGACCTGCTGCTGGAATCGATCCGCCGCATCGTGTTCGACAAGGGACGCCGGGATATTCACTTTGTGCTGGTGGGAAGCGGGCCACTGGCCGAAGACATGAAGAAGCTGGCGGCCGATTTGAAGCTGAGCGAGTTTGTCGAGTTCACGGGACGCATCCCCGATGCAGAGATGATCCGGGTGCTGTCCACATGCGACGTGTGCGTGAACCCGGACCGCAAGACCCCGTACAACGACCTCTGCACCATGAACAAGATTCTCGAGTACATGGCGCTCGGAAAGCCGATTGTGCAGTACGATCTGGTGGAGGGGCGATTCTCCGCGGAAGGGGCTTCGCTTTACGCGCGCGGCAACGACGCGGCGGATTTTGCTGACAAGGTGCTGGAGTTGATCAATGATCCAGCGATGCGGGACCGGCTGGGACGGGAAGGGCGTGCCCGCATGGAAGACGCGCTGGAATGGCGCCATCAGGCGCCGCGCCTCCTGGAGGCCTACGCCCGGCTTCTGGCGGATTGAACCCCGCGCGCGCCCAGCCTATGATATTCGGCCGGGTGGAACAGACTGTCGCGAATAAGGCCGATTTCCGCATGAGTACCGAATCCGATTTGAAGGAAGACGCCAGCCCCCCCGCTGCATTTGCGTATTACCGCAGGCTCTGGATCAATATCCTGGCTCTGGCCTTGGCGGATGTGATCGCCCTGGCGTGTGCCATCGGGTTGGGAGAATGGTTCCGCGCGTGGTTTCGCGGCGAGGTGATGGCCTTCGGTTGGGCGTGGGGGATTATTCCGGTGTGGTGGCTTGGGGCGGGTGCCATGCGCATGCTTCCGGACTGGGGCATTGGGCCCGTTGAGCATTTGCGTCGAATCATCACCCTGCTGGCGATGATTTTTGGGGTTGTGGCGGCGATCCTGTTCCTGGGCAAAATTGGAACAACGGCCAGCCGCCTGACGTACATGGGCATTTTTGTGTTCAGCATGGTCCTGATCCCGCTGGTTCGCATCTGGATCAAGGATGAGCTGCTGCACGCCGGGCTCTGGGGCGTTCCGACGGTCATCTACGGGAATCATCCGGCGGTCAAGCATATCGCAGATTCTCTGAAGGCCGAATCGGGCTTGGGGTACTATCCGATCGGCAACTTCCGCGAGGGAGGGGTTGAAGGCGAGACCGTTGATGGATTGAAGGTGCTGGGCAATCTCTCGGAAACGACCGATCAGGCTGTGGTTGCCATCGTGACGACCATCGAAGGGGCCGCTCAAAAGGAACTGCGGCTCATCGAGGGCCCCTTATCGAAGTACCGGCGCGTCGTTGTGATTCCGGACCTGCTGGAGGCGCCGTCGCTCTGGGTCACCCCGCGGGATTTTCTGGGCGTTCTTGGGCTGGAGTTGAGCAGCAACCTGCTGAGCCCGTTGGCGCGCGGGTTTAAATGGGTTTCTGAATTTGCCGTGGTGATTCTCGCTCTGCCGCTTTGGCTTCCCCTGATTGGCTTGATCTCCCTGCTTGTTTGGGCGCAGGACCGGAAGTCGCCGTTTTTCCTCCAGGAGCGCGTGGGACGATTGGGCCGGCTTTTCCGGACGATCAAGTTCCGCACAATGCGACCCAATGCCGAGGAGGAACTGCAGCGCGTTATCCAGGATGATCCGATGCTGGCCCAGGAGTGGGGACGCGGTTTCAAACTGCGGAATGATCCCCGCGTGACGCGGGTCGGAGCTCTTCTCCGGAAGACATCCCTGGATGAACTTCCCCAGCTGATCAACGTGGTCAAGGGCGATATGTCGCTGGTAGGCCCGCGCCCGCTTCCTCCCTATCACGCGGAAAAACTGCCGGCGCGCGTACGCAACCTTCGCGAGCGTGTTCGCCCCGGCATCACCGGCCTTTGGCAGGTATCCGGTCGGAGCGATGCCGGCGGGATTGAAGGCATGGAACGATGGGACAGTTACTACGTCCGGAACTGGTCGATCTGGCTGGATGTGGTTGTGCTGGTCAGGACGGTGCGCGCGGTCGTCAGCGGGCAGGGCGCGTTCTAGGTTCCATGATTTTCCGGGTGCCGCGAAGCCGCGGTTTGAAGTCATGACAAAACGCCTCATTCGGTTCTTTTATTTCACTTCGATTTTGTTTCTGACGAATGGAGTGGCGGCCTTGGGTCCGCATGAAGTGTTGCTTCTGGTCAACGGCAACTCGCTTCGCTCGAAACAGGTCGCCAACCATTACGCAAGACTCCGACAGATTCCGCCGCAAAATGTCGTTCTGCTCGATCTGCCGGATTCCGTCCTGTCGGCGTACGCGGAAATACCTCCCGCCGACTTCGCCCGCCTCATCTGGGAACCCGCGAACAAGGCCATGCAGGAACGGGGAATCGCCGACCACATACTTGCCTGGGCCTACTCGGCGGATTTCCCGACGAGAATTGACGGCTCGCCGAAAATTTCCGTCCAAGGGATTACCTTTGCGAGGAATTCGCTTCCTGAAGCGAACGTGATCGACAAGGGGCAATACGTCTCCCCGTTGTTTGCCGGGCCCGACAAAGCGGGGGCGTTCCAGGCGCCGGCGCACTCGTTCGATGCGTTCAAGGGCGCTTTGCTCGAGAACATGCCGTTGCCCAGCATGATGCTGGGGCTGACGGGCGCGCGCGGAATGGATATCGAGGGCGTGCTGAAAAGCCTCTCTCGCGGGGCGCTCGCGGATCGGACATCGCCGAAGGGCACCGTGTTTTTCGTGGTGAACCCGGACGTGCGCTCGGGATGCCGCGAGTGGCAGTACCCCGCCGCTCAACAGGAACTTGCCGCCCGTCATGTTGCGGCGGTCATCACGTCGAACATGCCGGCCGGACGAAGCGGGATACTGGGCGTGATGACAGGGGCGGAATGGGTTGATGCGGTGAGCGTGGGCTCTTTCCTGCCGGGAGCCATGGCCGATCACCTCACGAGCTACTCGGGCATTCTCGACACGTTCATACAGTCAAAGCTCACGGATTGGCTGGAAGCGGGTGCCACGATGTCGGCCGGTCCCGTGACCGAGCCGTATGCCAATTGGGCGAAATTTCCCAATGCTCGTTTTTTCTCCCACTACTCGTCCGGATGCACGGCCATCGAGAGCTTCTACCAGTCGGTTCGTTGTCCTCTTCAACTGCTGATGGTCGGGGATCCGCTCGCATGTCCGTGGGCTCCGAAGTTGTCCATGGTGCTCGTGCAGGTGGATGACGGGACGAATCCGGACGAAGCCGTTTTCACAACGAGCCTGTTCCCATCGAGTCCTGTTCCGCCTCCCGCCTATATGTATTTGCTGGATGGGCGGGTTGTGAACCAGCCGTCCAGCCCCGACATTAAGATACGCACGGCCGCGCTCGAGGACGGCTATCACGAGCTTCGCGCTGTCGCTTATCTCCAGGGGGGCACGGTTCGGGGGCAGGTTTTTGCGAGAGCGGGATTCACGGTGAATCGGATGGGCCACGAGGTCCGCATGGAGGGATTGAAGGAAAAGGCGAGAGTCGATTTGTGCCATCCTCTGAGGGTGACCGTTTCCGCGACAGGCTCGCCGGCCAAGCTGGCCGTTCTGCAGGGCGGTCGCGTCGTGGCGCAGGCCAGTTCAGGAGAGTCCGCGTCGCTTGAGGTTGATCCGGTCAACCTGGGGCCGGGGCCCGCTCTGCTGCAGGCCGTTGCCGTTTACTCAAACGGCATGCGTGTAAGGGGAGAGCCCGTGGAGGTGGATGTCGCACGCCTGAACAAAGCGCCGGAAGTGAAGCGCGTTGCGCGACAGGTGAACGACAAGGATATTGTTGTTCTTTCCGCCGAAACCACGGATGCCGAAGGCGATCCCGTGCGACTGGACTGGTTCCAGGCCATTGGGGGCGAGGGAGCGGAGCCGCGCTGCGTGCCGGGCGCCGGCGCGGAGATCGAGTGGACGTTGAAGGGCCTTCTGTTCAAGCCGAAGAGCGATGAGTTTCATGTCGCAACCCTGCCGGAATTTGCATGTAGCGGCACGACGGAGGTGTTTGCCCGCATAACGATTTCCGCCCAGATTCCCGCGCTGAAGGAACAGAAGGCTGGTTTCATATTTGACTACAAGGATGAGCAGAATTTCCGCTACGCAGGGATTTGGGGACATCGGAGCGCTTGGGCCATCGGCGAGTGCGCGGGCGGGGTCATGAAGTACGAGTTCACACGGGGATGGCCCATCAAGCCTGACAGGGAATACGCGGTTTCCCTGCGTGCGGCCGAGGGCGGTCTGCTTGAACTTTGGGTGAACGAGGAACGTGTTCTCAGCGCGCAAGGCACGCTGGGCGCGGGACCTCTTGGTCTTCTGGCGGGCGGCGCGCCAGCCCGGTTCGATGATCTCTGTATCTGCCCGCCTTTGCCAAACACCGCCACGCCGCAGGGAAGCCGGTTGCTTCTGAATGGTCCCGGAAGCGCGGCGGCCCGGTTTCTCCTGAGAGCGGCGGATGACCACAGCAGTCGCTGGATTTCAGTTGTCCCGGACGAATCGCCCGAGACGACAGCTCCGTGATCCCTCTCCCTGGGTCCTTCGAGTGGGTATTGTTCTCCGTATGACGTTTCGAATTCGTGATTTCCTGTTGTTCAGCCTTGCGGCAACGTCGGCGTTTGCGGGCGGTGGCCCGCAGAACACGCTCGTGGTGGTGAACGACAACAGCCTGGAATCCCTGGAGCTCGGACAGTATTACCGGGAACGGCGCGCGATTCCTGCGGCGAATGTTTTTCATATCAGGACATCGACCAACTACAGCCTCGACACAGCCGGGTTCACCAACGAAATTCGCAAGCCGATTCTGGACTACATTGCGTCGTCGGGCCTGAGCAACCAGATCGACTACGTGGTCTTCTCCCGGGGAATTCCCTGCCGCATCTATAGCGAGCCTTACACGAATCGGCGGCATGGCGGTCTCACGGCGGCGATGTTCTACGGCTTCAAGAGTTCGCCTGCCGGGTGCGAACTGGCGGCCGGAAGCGAGAGTGCGTACTACGTGTCGGAACGGGCGTTCACACATGCCGGCTCCCCGAGCAGCAACCGCTACTACGCGAGCGCGATTCTGACGGCGTCCAACCTGATCCAATCGAAGAGGCTCGTCGATCGAAGCGTTGAGGCTGACCATTCAATGCCCAGCGGCACCGTGTTCCTGGTGCATACGTATGATCCGCGAAACGCGCAGTGGCCCCAGTTCGAGAACGCCGATTTCATGGCCCGGTTTCTGAACGTTCCCCAGATTCGGCAAATTCCATTCGCGGAACAACTGATCGGGGAAACGAACATCATCGGCTACATGCTGGGCCGGCGGGTGGTCGACTATGTTGCTGACAACTACTACCTGGAGGGAGCCTTGGGCGATCACTTAACCTCCTACGGAGGATGTCTCTACGATACCCAGGAGGCGTACGGAGACTCGGGTCAAATGTCGCTCCTGGAGTGGATCCGCGTGGGATGTGTCGGGTCCTACGGCACGGTGGTGGAGCCGTGCGCCTACACCAACAAGTTCCCCGAGCCGCGCCTGCATTACTGGTACGCGCGTGGATTCAACATGGGGGAAAGCTACTGGATGGCGGTTCAGAATCCGTATCAGGGCGTTGTGGTGGGGGATCCCTTGTGCGAACCGTATGCAGTGCCTCCGCTCGTTTCGGTGGGCGGCCTGGTTTCAAATCAGTCGGTTTCCGGGGTGTTGAGCCTGGTCGTGACGGGCGTGGCGGTGAAAGCCCGCGGAACCGTCGACCGGCTCGATGTCTTCCTGGACGGCATGCTGACAGCCACTCTCACGAATGTTGCGCCAACGCGTTTCAATGTCGTCAAGGCGACTGTCAAGGGATCGGAACAGACATACACGGTACAAAGCGGGGACACGCTCTTCACCGTGGCGGCCGGGCTTGCGGCGGCAATCAATCAGGCGCCGCTGGGCGTGACCGCGCGGGCAAGCGGCGATCGCGTGGAGGTCGTTCAGAGCGCCCTCGGAACCACCGGCGCATGGATGAACGTCTCCGCGTCCAGCGACACAAGCATCGCGAGTCGTCTCACCGTCTTCGCCTGGAGCGTCGAAACCAACTTCATGGAAACGCCTTTCAGGGCACACGAGGAAATTTCCTTGAGCGGGACGCCGGCGTCCGGGGATGTCGTGCGCGCCGTGGTGACCGATCTGAACAGCGTGACAGTGACCAACGAAGTGGTTGCCGGCACAAACGACACGGCGTGGACGCTTATGAATCAGCTGGCCGCGGTTGTCGGGTCCAACATTCTCCTGCAGTCTTCCACGGGGTGTGAGCTGACATGGCTGTACAACGGTCCGACCTGGGGCGATCCGGTCAAGGCTTGCTTTGTCGCCCGGACGAACACGTGGCAGGGACATAATCTGTATGTGACATACAGTGTCATTACACAACTGACCAGCAGTCTGCAGGGACCCGGTTTCTCCGACAGCTTCAACGACAACGGCGATGTCCTTTCGGCGAGGGCAACCCTCTTCCTGGCGGAGGGATTCACAAACCTCGTTGCCTCGTACTCTCTCGACACGACCACGCTGGCCGACGGGCCGCACGAGCTGACGGCTGTGGGTTACGAAGGGTCGGCTGTCCGGACCCAGGGGCGGATGACCCTTCCCTTTGTCGTCGACAATCACGCCGCCGCCTGCGCCATCACCAGCCCGCCCTCCGCGTCCACATTCCTGCTGGGCGAAACGATTACGGCCCAGGTGTTTGCCGTGGCCGGGGGGACGGTGACTTCCGTGTCGTTTTACGCGGAGGGCAAGCTGGCGGCCGTAACGGGATCCGCGCCGTTCGTGTTCTCCCTGGAGACCACGAACTACGGCGTGGGCCGTCTTGACCTTCAAGCCGGGGCTGCGGCGACCAATGGCGAGGCGGTTCTGAGTTCGATTGTGGCTGTGACCATCCTTCCGGACTACGACTTCGACGGGCTTGACGACGAATGGGAGGTCCGGAACTTCGGGAGCATTACCAACTACACCGGGGCCGATGATCCGGACGCCGATCAGGCCTCCAATCGCAACGAATACACGGCGGATACGCAGCCGACCAACGACGCCAGCTACTTCGCCGTGAGCCGCGTGGATGGGGTGGAGGGTGTCATCCGGCTGGAGTTCACCTCCAGTACTGCGCGACAGTACCGCATTCACTACAATGACGATGCGCTGATGAATGGTCTGTGGCTCGAGAGTTCCAACTGGTTGTGGGGCGGGACGGGCGTCACTACCCAAATGGATGATGGCTCGTTGATGCCGGTCCCGACGAATGACCAGCGGTTCTACCGCGTGCGGGCTCATCGCCCCTGACGACGAAAAGGAGTTCCCATGTCTACCCCTTGCGTGTTCTTCGACCGTGATGGAATTGTGAACCGGGCCCCCGTCCAGACTCGCTACGTGGAGCGCTGGTCCGATTTCCACCTTCAGCCGGAATTTGTCGAGGCGCTTCGGGTGGTGAGCGAGAAGGGCTTCGAGGCTGTCATTGTGACGAACCAGAAAGGGGTGGGGACCGGCCGTATGACGCAGGCCGATCTGACGGAAATCCATGACAATCTGGTGAAGGAGTTGGGCCGACAGCAGCTGGGTGTGCGGGACATCTTCGTCTGCACGGACACGGACGAGAATTCGCCCCGCCGCAAACCGAATCCGGGGATGCTGCTGGAAGCGGCCCGGAAGCACGCTCTGGACCTGAAACGCTCCTGGATGATCGGCGATAACAGAAAAGATGTCGAAGCCGGCCGTCGCGCGGGCTGCAAAACGGTCTTTGTGGGATCAGAGAGCGGCTCGTCCGGAGCGGACTACGAGCTGGCTTCAATGCGCGAGCTGCCCGCCTTCCTGCGCGAGCATTTGTAGAGCAGCCCCTCGTTTGACCAGCCCCCCTCCCTGTGTTAGGTTTTAACCTGTGGATTCTGTAGACAGTCAAATATGGAGTGAACGCTGGCGACTTGCCGCGCTGGAGAGCCAGGATCTGATCCGGATCGGCCTGGTCTCTGTCATGGCGGGGTTGGCGTTTATTCTTTTTCACCTCCAGGGCAACACAAACGACATCAACATCTATGGGCGTTCGGTCGTCGAGTGGATGTTGTCGCGCTGGCGAGATCCGGCGGCGTTTGGCGGACTGGATTACTCCCACGGCTTCCTGATTCCCATCGTGTCGATCGGTGTCCTGTGGTGGAAGCGGAAGGAAATCGCGGAGATGCCGAAAGCCGTGAGCCGGATTGGGCTGGCCGTTGTTGTGATCGCGCTGATGCTGCACTGGATGGGGGTGAAAAGCCAGCAGCCCCGCGTATCCCTATTCAGCCTTCTCATGCTGTTTTGGGGCGTGCCGTTCTACTTTTACGGCTGGGAGCTGGCGAAACTACTGATGTTTCCCTGTGCCTACCTGATCTTCTGCATCCCCTTGAACTTCCTCGACAGCCTGACGTTTCCGCTGCGCATCTTCTCGACCATTGTTTCCGCATCCGTGCTGAACGGGCTGGGGATTGAAGCGGCGCGGTCCGGCTCGGCGATTTACTCGACCGCCGCGGGCGGATTCAACTTCGACGTGGCGGATCCGTGCAGCGGCATACGTTCCCTGCTGGCCATGACCGCTTTGACCGCGGTGTATGCATATGCCACGCAGAAGACGGTTATCAAGAAATGGGTGCTCTTCCTGTCTTCAATCCCCCTGGCGATCATCGGCAATATTGCGCGAATCGTGACCATCGCCCTGGTGGCCGAGGCCTTCGGGCAGAAAGTGGCGACGGGTCTCTACCATGACTATTCGGGGTACATCTTCTTCCCTGTGGCTATTGGTTTGATGGTGGGAATCGGGAGCCTTTTGAACGTGAATTATCGGCAAGCGTGGAATCAATGGAAACAAAACCTCTTAAGCCCTACTTCGTCGTTATCGGCCTGATGGCGGCAACGTCTTTGCTGCTGGCCTTTTCGGTGGACGTCAAGGTGACCGACGAAGCCGGAATCAGGATGCTTCTGCCGGCGCAAGTCGGCAAGTGGCATGGCGAGGAAATCCTTTACTGCCTGAATCCCGCCTGCCAGAAGGAGTTCATGGAAGGCCAACTCAAGGGGGCCCGGGTATGTCCCGACTGCGGCGGGGAATTGGACAGGATGAGCAAGGCGGAGAAGGACATTCTTCCCGTGGACACGGGACTGGTCCGAAAGAAATATGTCTCTCCTGACGGCCGGGTGATTTTCGTTTCCATCGTCCTCAGCGGCAAGGAACGGAGCAGTATTCACAGGCCGCAGATGGGCCTTGTCGGCCAGGGGCAGGAAATTGTCCGGAGCCTGACGGTTCCCGTGCCCCTGGACGGCCGGAAGCCCCTCGACGTGATGGTGCTGGATCTCCTGCGTCGCTACAAAGTTGCCGAGGGGCAGTCTCGGGAATACTCCTCCTACTACGCGTACTGGTTTGTCGGCAAGGGGCGGGAGACCCCTTCGCACGTCCGGCGAATGGTCTGGATGGCCACGGACCGCATTCTTCATAACGTGTCCCACCGATGGGCCTACATCGCGATCGCGGGAAGCCGGGATCCGGATTCGGATGACTATCAGGAAGAGATGGTTTCCTTCGTTCATGATCTCTATCCCGAAATCCAGATGAACTAGTGTTGTGTAACCGCAATAGCTTTACAATGGCAGAGGCAGGTTTTGCGCTGG
>CALMZY010000275.1 GCA_937870865.1 uncultured Lentisphaerota bacterium
GCGCGACACGAAGCCGGGCCAGACATAAGAATCCGCTCCGAACTTCGCCTCGGCACGCCAGTCCCGCCTATGCATGTTTGCGCGCGCCGGCAAACTCCCGGGAGCGCAAGAGAGCCTGCAGGATCGCTTCCGGCGTCACATTCAGAGGTTCAAAAACAATGTTTGCCTTCAGGTCGGCCGCTGCCTGTTCCGGCGTTTCAGACAACACGACAAGACCCGCGCGCGGGCGCAACTTGATGATCGCCCTCAGCAGGGGATCGGCCTCATCCCCAAGCACACGGCGATCGCAAATAATCGCGCTCAATTCACGATCGGCCTCCACGTGCTGAAGCACGGACACAATGTCATCGGCCATCGTCACAGCCATGCCGATTTCCTTGAGATATTCCCCCACAGGCTGGATATCCTTCTCTCCAGTTCCCGCCAGGAGCACTTTCCAACTGGCCAGGTACATCCTCAGCTCTTCCGGGACACTTGCCATGGCCGACATACGGCGTTCGGACGCCGAGAACGGAGGCAGGCTGACGCGGTAACTGTGAAGGTTTCCCGCGGTCATGATCATATCGACTCGTCCCCCCACCTCCTCAACCACCGAACGTACAACGGATTGAATCACGCCGGACTCTTCCGCCGTGGTTTGGGTTTCCGGAATGGCGGCGTCATCGGCATCATCGGGTCCTGCCCCGCGGGCGGAGATCAGGATGATAGCGGCCAGATCCCTGTCCGCGTTCAGTTGCGGTTCCGAAGAGGGCTCCCGCACCCGGATGTGGAGAACTCCCGGCTTGCCCAACTCATCTGACGCAAGCAATCCGAGGTTCACGATGATCTGCTCCACCTGGATGTCGGTCAGCGGCACAGGCGGATAATGGCCCTGGGCATCGGCAACAACCTGCCATTCAGCAGACAAGGCCACGCGCAGTAGCGCGGCCGCTTTCTCGACATGTTCAAGCAGGGTGACGCACGGACTTCCCTTGAGGCCTGTCCGGCTGAGATTGAGCATTTGCCCTGCCAGCGCAGCACCTCGCTGGGATTCTTTGATGATTGTCTTAAGGGATTCGTCTGTCGCCCCTGTCATTCGACGACCAAGAAGGCCGGCGTGGCCGGAAATTGCACAGAGGATGTTGTTGAAGTCGTGCGCCACGCCGCGGGCAATACGACCGATAAGCTGGAGCCGCGCGACCTGTCGGCCTCTCATCTCGTCCGCCTTCTGCCGTGTCACATCGCTAACCAGAATCAGATTCATGTCCTCCGACGGCTGGGAGCGGAAGCGGAGAGCCCGGAGCCTGTCAGGCTCCCTCGAAATGCACTCCACCTCCTGCGGTCCCGAGGAATCTTCAAGCAACGCCAAATCGTCCTCGCTGAGATATGGAAAGTAGTCGCGGAGGGTCCCCCCACCGGCTGCCTGGGGTGCCGCGAGGTTCCGAGCCGCCGGATTGCTTCCGGTGACGCGACCACCCCGGTCAACAGCCAGGAGGCCGTCGCTCAAGTAGTCCATGGCGTCGACAAACCGGCCGACGCGACGACGGCCCTCGATGATGGCGGTCGATCGAATGGCCCAGATGCCGAGCGCTCCAGCCAGGAAAAGAAACCCCATGGTCAACGCGAGGATGGGGATCGTGACAATCCTCATCTCGCTTTCACCGGGAATCAACATGCCGGACTGCGCATCGTTCAGCAACGCCGTGATCGACGTGATCGTCTCACGGGAGGCCAAGCCGGCGATGATAAACAAGAGGACAATCAACAGGGCATAGCGCCACATGCCCGCACGGAACGCACGAATAAACCATTTCATCTTCTACGGCCCCACCCCCCGGCTATTCGGCGCCAGCCGCAGCCCCGGCGTCTATTTCGTCGAAGCCTTTTCCGGTGCCGCGGCTCCGGCCGCCTGCTGGGCCAGGTGCCGGTGAATCAGGCGGCCTTCCGAGGGAATCCCCGCGCTGACCGTCATCGTCTCAGGACCCGCCATGCCGATGGTTATGAAGATGATGACTTCGCTCTGGGATTTCTCCGAGTGCGTGTGACTGAAGAGATACTTGCCGATGATCGGGATATCGCCCAAGATCGGAATCTTCGTAACCTTCTCTGCTTCATCGGTTTGCGTCAGCCCACCGATCGCCACCGTTCTACCCGCTTCCACATTGAACTCCGAATTGATCTCGCGGGAGGAAATGGGAGGCAGATCACCCGGCTGGGACGACGTGGAGGCGGCCAGCACACGGCTGAGCTTCGGGGTAATACGCACTGTGATGTTGCTCTCGGTATTCACCACCGGACGCACCGCCACTTGAACACCCGTGTCAACAAACGGCATATCTTCGCTGAGCTCACGCGTCGTCTGGACCGTTCCGCCGGCAGCGCCGGCTTCATTCTTGGTGACGTAATTCGGATCCTTTCGTCCCACGTGAATTGTGGCTGTTTCTCCGCTGGCCACCACGATGCGCGGGTTCGATACAACGCTGGCACCGGCCTGCTGCTTCAGTGCGCTCAAGGTCAGGGCGAAATCAGATGCCGACAGGACCGCCGTACGAGCGTCCGACACGGTCTTGATGAACGAACTCTCCTCGACGCGGCTGACATCCTGTCCCTGCAGGATGGTGTCCTCGATGACACGCCCCGATCCCGCTGCAACCACCCGACCATCCGCGTCGTACTCGTGAGACACGATATCCTCCCGGGTGCGATTGTCGCTGAGAGTCATGATATCGTCGCGCGAATCGAGCCAATCCCTGTTCTCCTCGTAGCTCCAGGAGAGGCCCTTGGCGCTGATGGTGTAGTTCTCGAGGGAGGACCAGTTGACGCCAAGATCCTTGATGGCTTCATCGTCCAGCTCAACAAACTTCGCTTCGATGAACACCTGCGGACGGGGTTTGTCAATATGCTCAACCACGTTCTTGATGATGTCCAACCGCTCCGAGGTCTCCTGCACCACGAGCGCGTTGGCTGAAGCAAATGACGCCACGGATGCGTTCGAGCTGATCAGCATCTTCTGAATGACCGGCAGAACGTTTGTCACGGTGGTGTACTTCAGATAGATCGTGTCGATCGTAACCGGAGCCGACGCGGCTTCGGACTTGGAGACAACGCTGTAAATGCCGGGGCTCTTCATGACCAGGGTCATCCCCGCGGTGTCGAGAATGGTCCGCAGGGCCGGCTGCCATTCGACATCCTTCAGGTTCACCGTAATGTTGCCCTGCAGATTGGTGCCGGAGACGATGTTGGCGCCGGAGATTCGCGCAAACATTCTCATCACATCCTGAAGGGGCACGTTATCCAGCGATATGGAAATCAGGTTCTCTTTTGCGCCGGCTTCAACCATTTCCTCCGTATCCCCGCCCTCGGGCTGGATCTCAATCAGTTCCGTCGTCACATTCGTATCCACGGAAGGTTCAGCAGCCGTTTCCACCGGGACCGCCGCCGCAGGGGCCGTTCCTTCAGGCGCACCGACCGTCGACACCTCTGCGTTGGAAACGGCGTCCGGAAGAACCGTTGCTGGCGCCGCCTCTGTCAGGGGGGCTGTCCCTTCGGGCC
This sequence comes from uncultured Lentisphaerota bacterium, assembly GCA_937870865.1. GTDB lineage: Bacteria > Verrucomicrobiota > Kiritimatiellia > CAIQIC01 > JAGNIJ01 > CALMZY01. Next base: position 3,532 of record CALMZY010000275.1, read on the forward strand.
CGGCCTCCACAGTCACGGTTTCCGCAACGGACTCCGTCACAGGCGCAGCAACCGCCTCCGGCTCCACAGCCACGGGCGTTTCAACCGCCACCGCGGGTTCTGATGCCACATCGGGCTCGGGTGAGATGAGTTCTTCGCCGCCCGGCTGCTCGACCGGGAATTCCGCCGGCGCCGCCCCTTCCGAGACAACATCCTCGACAGGCGGCGCAACAACTTCTTCAGCTGTCGGCTCCGCGGGCGCTGCGACCGGCACTTCCTCGGGCGCACTCGCGGTAACTTCCACCGATTCCGCAACGGGAACCTCTGTCGGTGCAGGTTCAGACTGTACGGCAGGCGATTCCGGTGACGGGACATCCTCCAAATCCGGGACAGGAGACACCACCGGTTCTCCCAGAGGTTCGATCATCTCCTCCGATCCGGGCGTGAACACCTGCACGGGCTCGGTTTCGGGAGCCACCGAGACCGGAGCATCGTCGGCGCCTGGCGCGGCCGGCATGATCTCCTGCGCAAAAGCGCATACCATGCAGCCGACCAGCACAAGAGCTATGCTCCAATGGATCCTGCGTTCTTGCTCGTTCATAGTCTGTTACCTCTTATTCGTGAACGTTATCCATGCGATAAATCCTCGATGGGAATATAAGATAATTCGTATCTATGCAACTCATGAATCGCGTGCTGTAGACCGCCTTCACGTCGACGCAACCCGGCAGATTCATCCATGGATCCATCAGGCTGTCTGCATATTGAACTGTGTAGAACCAGTTTGCAACCCCGCCCCACGTGATGACCATGCCGTTGGTCGCCATGTTCATTGAGAAACTCGGCGGGATGTCCGCCAGCGCGGGAAGCGAGATTCTCAGAACACGGTTGCTGTCCAGGTCCGAAACGTACAGCTGGCCCACGGCCGGATCCCATGCAAGCCCGGACACGGTCGGCACCGTGCCCCGGGTGATCACCGTCTGCCACGTGCCATCGCCGTTCCGCTGCACCAACGGATCGCTGTTCGTGCCCACATCGGAGACAAACAGCGAGCCCTGGCAGCCGGCATATTGCAGGTTCTGAGGCTTGCCCAGGGACCCCTCGGTGACCAGGAAGCTTCCGAGCCCCTCGATCAGCACGCCGTTTGTGCCGAACCGCTGTATGCGGCCCTGCCCGCCCGGGAAGTCGGAGATCACGATGTTGTTATACTCGTCGATCGTGACTCCGCCCGGCGAGCGGACCAAGCCGTCCGCAAACCCGTTGGAGACAAACGTGGACCGCAGGCCCGACGGCGTTATCTTGAGCACGCGATTGCTGTAGAACTCCGCGACGTACAGGTTCGTCTGCCAGTCGATCGCAATGTCCCACGGATTGCCGATGCCCGCCCACTCCGACCACGTTCCGGTCGCTGCGCTCCGGCGCTGTACACGGTTGTTCGCCGTATCGGCAACGAAAACATTGGTGTTCGGGTCCACCGCAACCGCCATGGGTTGCGAGAACTGGCCGAGGCCCGACCCGCTCGCCGGACCGCCCCAATTGGTGACGAATCCCGACTGCGTGTCGTAGATGACGATGCGGTGGTTGTAGCTGTCAGCGATATACAGCTTGCCGCCGGCATCGAGCGCCAGCCCGCGTGGCTTGTTCAGGAAGTTCAGGAGATTCGTGAACAGAACCTCGGACTGCAGGTACATCGCCGTGATGCTTTCCGTTTGTCCTGTCTGCACACTCACCGCCATGTTGCCGGGCGTCAACCAGCCCGACAACGGACGGAACGAGAGCGTGTAGGTTCCCGGGGCCAGGGTCCGGAACGTGTCCGTCGGGAGATAATTCGTTTCGCCGACAAGTCTCCACGCCGCCCCGTTGGTGACCGCCTCGTTCGGACCCAGGCTGACATAGATGCCGGACACCTCGGTGTAAACACCCGTGATCGAGAAGACCGCGTTGTTGGTGACCGAAACCGTCTGCGACAACGGCGTCACCCACGGAGGAACGGCCAGGAACTCCACCGTGTGCGGACCGTAGTTGAGATTGGTGATCGAGCCGCTCTGCATCCAGCCCGAACTGTCCACGCGCCAGCGAGCGCCATCGTCGATCGCTTCCTGCGGATCGATGACCACCGTGAGCGACGCGACCACCTGCGTGTACTGGCCCACCTGGATCACGTGGTTGCCTTCGCCGATGTCCACGTTCCAGCTGGCCGGCGGATTCCAGCCGGTCACGGGGTAGAAGCGCAGGGTGTAGGTGCCCACATCCAGGTTCGTGATCGTATCGCCGCTCCGGTGATAGATCAGCCCGCCCTTCGCCATGCCGGCACCGTAATTCCCGATACTCCAGAGGTAGTCGTCGCCATCGAACGACATCGCGCTCTCGATCGCCTGCGGAGGCTGGACGAACACGGTCAGCGTGCCGCGGCGGACGTAGGTGCGGGTCAGCACCGTGGTCACGCCGTTGGACACCGAGACCGTTTCCGCGCTCGGCGCCGTCCAGTTGTCCACGGTCTTGTAGAAGATCGTATGAACCGGGTTGATCCGGTCGAGGCCCTGCACGGTCTCTCCGCTATTGCGCCACACGCCGCCGTCCACGGACCACTGGGCCCCGGCGTCCACCGCGCCCTGCGGCTGGAGAATCACCCGGATGGACGGAGGCGGAGTCACCGCCGTGTTCGTCACGAACATCAGGTTGCCTCTCAGCATCGCGGCGTGGATCCACTGGTTGCTCCAGTCCTTCGGATACACGACATCCTGAGCGCCATGCGCCTGGTGGAACGGTCCGAACGCGTAGGTGTTCGTATTCGCCTGCGAGTCGTCGAAGTTGAAGTTGTGGATCAGGCCCTGGGCATCGGGGTTGAAGTACGTGTACTGATGCTGCAGGATCTCGTCGGGGCCGCGCGTGTCGCTCCACAGGCGCACCTCGTCGATGTAGCCGCCGAAGTCCTCGCCCACGCGGACGAAACACTCGCCTCCCTTGCCGTTCAGCGGCGGCGAGATGAAGAAGTTCGTCGCCATGGCCGGCACCAGGGCGTTGCTGAGCGACAACGGGTCCTCCCGGTACGCCACCGCGCCGTTGGTGTACAGGATCAGCGTGGAGTCGTTCCAGTTGAAGGTGGCGGCCACGTGCGTCCACTGCGCAGCGGGGATCGAGTTCGTCATCGTGCGCACGACGTAGCTGACGCCGTTCGTGGTGACATAGCCTGCATACAGCCGCAGGCCGCCGGCGCCGTCGCTTTCAATGCCGATCTGGTAATTGACAGCATACTCCGCGGCCCCGATCTTCTGGACCGTCCTGCGAACGATGGTTCCGACGCCGTCGGCGGCGTTGTGCGGATAGACCCATGCCTCCAGCGACCAGTCGGTCAGGCGCTGGCTGAACAGGGTCGGGATCTCGAGGAAGTCGCCGGGCGCTCCGCCGAACGCCATTCCTCGCCCGATTTGCGGGTCGGTCGCATCCGCCGGACTCGTGCGGTTCACCTGCTCGACGTCGTCGCTCAAGCCATCGTCGTCGGTATCCATGTTGTCCGGTCGGCTGCCCAGCCGCTGCTCAAGCACGTTGGCCACGCTGTCGCCATCGCGGTCCTCATTGATGTCCAGAACGCCGTCCTGATCCGTGTCCGGCGCGTGCGGATTGGTGTCTGACCAGTACTCGTAGATGTTCCAGAGCCCGTCGCCGTCCGCATCTCCCATCGCCCCGTTTGTGCCCGCGTTCATCGAATCGAGATGGTTGATCACCTCCCAATCGTCGGGCATGCCGTCGCCATCCGTGTCGTCCGCCCCGCGCGAATCGACGCCGAACACCTCGGCGTAGTCGTTTGTCACGAAGGCAAACCCATTGGTCCGCAGGGCATAGCCAAAGTCACCGAAGAAGTAGTCGGTGTCATCCGCCCCCAGCAGGCCGTTCTGGGCCTTGCGGGTGAAGTCTTCCGCCGTCGTGCCGCCATCGTCGAAACGGAAGTAGGCCAGCAGGCCGAACTCATCCTGCGGGACGAGCTTGCGGCGGTACTGCTCGATCTCCTCCGCAGTTCTCGCAATGCCCCAGATCCGGATTTCGTCCATCAGCAGCCGGTTCGTGAAGGAACCGTTCACCGAGGCGCCGATGACCGGCGGCGTCGCCGAGGCGTACATCCGGCTCGAGATGGACTCCTCCGTCACGATCTGCCCCTGGTAGTAGACGCCGTCGATATACAGATCGAGGCTGTTCTTCCCATGGCTCAGGACGCCGGCCAGGTGGATCCATCGGTTCGTCGGGAGAACCGGTCCGACCACCTTGTAGAGGAAGCCGCCGAGCGTATGGAAGGCCACGATCGGCACGTTGTTCGAGAGACTGATCCGATAGGACATGTCGCCCACACCGAGCGGGCCGGGGTTATCGATCAGATACCCGGTCATGTTTGTGCCCAACAGCTTCACATAGCACTCGATCGTCCAGTCGCGGTGATGCAGAAGCGGCGAGTAGTTGAACGGATACCCTTCCGGATCGGGAATCTCAACGCCGCTCGCCCGCTTGATCAAGGCCGAGCGCTTGATGAACGGCGACATGGAGTGCACCGGGCTCGGGTCAATGCCGAGACCGTTGTACGCCTGGTGGATCTCCACATCATCCGGAATCCCGTCGTCGTCCGTATCTCTGCCGCGGTCGAAGCCGAGGCTGGCCGTCGGCAACGCGGCGCCGAGCGTGCCGTTCGTCGGCGACTCGCTGTAGTTGTACCAGTAATCAATATCCACGACCGGACGCATGATGCCCGGGCCGGGGCCGGTGCTTACGGGGCGCCAGTTGTGCTGGTTAGGGTTGGTTTCGTCGCCCGTACCGTTGACGTTCGGATGATTCGTCGAACGATTGCCGTCCTGGCCGAGGAATTCCTGCGAATTCAACAGGCCGTCAACGTCCGGATCGCCGTAGAATCCGTCCGTGCCTATGAAGCTCTTCGGATTCAGGTTGTATTCCGTCTCCCAGCCGTCCGGCAGACTGTCGTCGTCGGTATCGGAACGCCCCGGATCCGTCCACTCCTGACCCTGCAACGCCGCCAGGTCGCCGAGGATCGTGATGGAGTTCGTGGCGCCAAGGAGCAGCGGCGGGTTGAACGCGTACACGCCGTTGATATCCATGCCCGGCAGGCCGTTGGTTCCGTCGGACCAGATGTCGTTTGCTTCGCCCTCGCGGAACTCGACGAGCAGGCACTGTTCGCGGTAGCTCGTCATGCCGTCGTCGTCGGCGTCCGCGCTGAACAGGGAGCCCGTCGTGAGCGGATCGATGCCGATCCCGGCGTCGTACCAGGCGGCCTCGAAGCTGTCCACCATCCGGTCGTCGTCCGTGTCGTAGTCGAGCGGAGCGAGGTAATCCGTGCTGACCTCGTTGGCCAGGGCCACGCCGGCCGCGGCAAACGGATCCTGCATCAGGCGAGGCAACCCGTCCATGCCGTTGTACTCCTGTACGTTGGCCAGGCCGTCGCCGTCGCGATCCAGCAGGGCGTCGTCAACGACGGGGTCCAACCCCGCGCCCGACAGGTAGTAGAAGTATTCCCACTTGTCGTCCATGACGTCGCCGTCAGAGTCGAAGTTGGCCGGACTCAGCGGATCCAGCGCCGCATAGACCTGCGCCGCGTTGAATTCCTCGAGGTTCGACAACCCGTCGTGGTCCGGATCGTCGTCCGGCCCGTAGCTCAGATCGCCGAACCACCGAATCTCCCACGCATCCAGCAAGCCGTCCGAATCCGTGTCCGTCCCGCCGTACACCCTGACGAGTCGCGTCGTGGTGAAGGCAATGATGTTGATCGTCTCGTTGGACGGGGCAACCCAGCCGGGGATTGTCTGGTAACTCAACTCATGAGAGCCCGACGCCACGAGAACCAGGTTGGTGCCGGTATTCAACCAGGAACCGCCGTCGATTCTCCAGCGCGCTCCCGCAATCACCGCGTTGCTGGGCGACAGGAAGACCTCGAGATACCCGCGGCTGTCCACATAGGTCGCGGTGATGGTCTGGGTCGAGGCGCCGACGACAGTGACGTTGGTGGCCGAGGGCTCGATCCAGCCGTCGATCGGCCTGAACTCCACGGTGTGGCTGTACGGGGACAGGTTGGAGACCACGGCGCCGCTGTACAGCCATGCGCCGAGATCCACGCGCCATTGCGCGGAGGTCGCCACGGCCAGCGGCTCAATGTTCACCTTCAGGCTGCCGTTCTGGAGATACGTACGCGTGATCGTGGTCGCCGCGCCGTTCGTCAGCACGATGACTTCGTTGGACGGCGCGGTCCACCCGCTGATGGACTTGTAGAGCACCGCGTTCGAGCCCGAGGGCAGATTCCCCAGAGTGACGCCGCTGTCGTTGTAATCGCCGCCGTTGAACGACCACTGCGCGCCGGCCGTGACGGCCGCCGGCGGCGTCAGGTTCACCCGCAGGGACGCCGGGGGCTGGATGACGCCGGGCGCGTAGAATCCCACGTTCCCGTGGAAGATCGCCGCATGCTGCCACTGATCCATCCAGTCCTCGCTGTACGTGTAGTCCTGCGCGCTGTGCGGCTGATGGAACGGGCTGAACGGCAGGCGGTTGGTCACGGCCTGACCGTCGTCGAGCCGGAAGTAGTGGACGAGGTTCGACTGCACTTCCACCACCGTATTGCTGTAGTTGGCCCAGACATCCGAGTCGGAGCGGGCGTTGTCCCAGAAGCGGACTTCGTCGATCTGTCCGCGAATGTCCTCGCCGATGCGCACGAAGGTGTCCCCGCCCTTCCCGTTGATCGGCGGCGCGCTGTACTGCGCGTTGCTCGACACCGCGACGGCACCGTTGGTGTAGAGCAGGAGCGCCGAAGTCCGGCTGTCGTAGCTGACCGCCGCGTGCGACCACAGTCCGGTCGGCACCGAGCCGCCGCGCACGAGGTACTGCGCCCCGTTGGTCAGCACATATCCGCCGTAGAACCGCAGCCCGCCGGAGGTGTTCGTCTCGAGACCGAGAACGTAGTTCATCGCGTTCTGCCCGCCGCCCAGGTTCTGCACCACGCGGCGAACGATCGTACCCACGCCGCCGGTCACGCTGTCCGGCTTGACCCAGGCCTCGAAGGTCCAGTCTGTCAATCGCTGGCGGATTGAGACCGGAATCTCCATGTAGTCCGACGCGGCGCCGCCCAACACGATGGAGCGCGACACCGGAGGATCGATGGCATTGGCCGGATCGGATCCCGCGATTCGCTCCTCGTTGTCGTCGAGCGAGTCGTCGTCCGTATCCACGATGTCCGGCCGGCTGCCGAGTTCCTGTTCCACGATATTAGCCACGCCGTCGCCGTCCCGGTCTTCGTTCACGTCCAGCTCGCCGTCCTGATCCGTGCTTTCCGCGTGCGGGTTGGTGTCGGACCAGAACTCGTAGATATTGACCAGGCCGTCGCTATCCGCATCCGCCCACGCGCCGTTCAGGCCGTTGGTGGACAACGGGTCGAGATGGTTGACCATCTCCCAGTCGTCCGGCATGCCGTCGCCGTCCGTATCGTCCGCGCCGCGCGCATCCACCCCAAGGACCATCGCGTAATCGTTCGTCACGAAGAGGAATCCGTTCGTGCGAAGCGCATACCCGAAGTCGCCGAAGGTGTAGTTCCGGCTCGCCGCCGTGAACAGGCCGTTCTGCGCCTTGCGGACAAAGTCTTCCGCCGTCGTCCCGCCATCGTCGAACCGGTAGTAGGCCAGCAAGCCGCCCGCGTTCTGCGGCACCAGCCGTGTCCTGTACTGCTCGACTTCCTCCGGCGTTCTCGCCACGCCCCAGATCCTGATTTCGTCCATCATCAGGCGGTTCGAGAACGAGTTGTTCGCCGAGACGCCGATGGCCGGCTGCGAGGCGGACGGGTAGATGTAGCCCGACATCGCCGGCTCCAGCACCCGCTGTTCCTCGACGAAGATTCCGTTCACGTAGAGCGACAGGCTGTTTTCGCCTGCGGCCCAGACGCCGGCAAGATGGATCCACCGGTTCGTCGGCAGCGCAGACCCGATCACCTTGTAATTGTAGAGGCCGACGGTATCGAAGGACACGTACGGCACGTTGTTGGTCAACCCGAGTCTCCAGGTGATGTCGCCGATGCCCAGCGGACCGGGGTTGTCCACCAGGTAACCCGTCAGATTCGGACCCAGCAGCTTGACGTAGCACTCGATCGTGAAGTCGGACCTGTGGAGCAGCGCGCGCCAGTTGAACGCCGCGCCCTCGGGATCCGGAATGCCGACGCCCGCCGCGCGGGTGATCAGCATCGACCGCTTGATGAACGGCGACATGGAATGGACGGGGCTCGGATCGACTCCCAGCGCCGCGTACTCCTGCTGGAGTTCGACGTCATCCGGAATGCCATCGTCGTCCGTGTCCTGCCCGTCGTCGATGCCAACGCTCACGGTCGGCCGCGCCGAGCCCAGGGTGCCGTTCGTCGGCGATGCAGCGTAGTTGTACCAGTATCCGCTGGCCAGTTCCGGCCGCTTCGTGCCCGGGCCGACATCCGTGCTGTCCGGCCGCCAGTTGTGCTCGTTCGGGCTCGTTTCATCGCCCGTGCCGTTGATGAACGGGCTGTTCGTGGCGCGCAGGCCGTCCTGGCCGAGATATTCTTCCGTATTCGGCAGGTTGTCGCCGTCGGGGTCACCGTAGAAGCCGTTCGCCCCGGCCGCGCTCCGCGGATCCAGGTTGAAGTCGATTTCCCAGCCGTCCGGCAGCAGGTCCTCGTCCGTGTCGCCATCGGCCGGGTCCGTCCATTCCTGCGCCCTGAGCGCGGCCAGATCGCCCGCGATCGTGGTCGAGTTGGTCGCGCCAAGCAGCAACGGCGCGAGGAACGCGCGCACACCATCGGCGTCCGCCGCCGGCAGGCTGTTCGTTCCGTTCGACCACAGATCGAGCGTTCCGCCTTCGCTGAACTCGGCCAGCAGACACTGCTCGCGATAGCCGGTCAGGCCGTCCTTATCCGGGTCGGAGCCGGCCAGCGTGGCTTCCACCGTGTAATTCGTACCGCCGGGAACGACCACGGTGATGCGGGTGATCGAAGCGGGGGCCGTTCCGTTGGTCGGGTCAACGGCCATCGTCGCGTCGTACCACGCGGCCTCGAAGCTGTCCACGAGGCCGTCGCCGTCGGAGTCCACATTCAACGGATTGATGGCGTCGCTGCTGACCTGGTTGCTCGCCGCAATGCCCGGGGCTTCCGCCACGTCCTGCGCCAGCCTCGGCAAGCCATCGATGCCGTTGTATTCCTGCACGTTCATGAGACCGTCGCCGTCGAAGTCGCGCATGGCGTCGTTCGTGCACGGGTTCAGGCCCACGCCGCGCAGGTAGCGGTTGTACTCCCACTGGTCGTCCATGCCATCCGCATCGGTGTCGTAATTCAGCGGGTTGATCGCCGCCAGATTCGTGTAGATGACGGAGGCTGTGAATTCAGCCATGTTGTTCAACCCGTCGCGATCCGGATCCCCTTCAGCCGTCTGGTCGAGATTTCCGAACCACATGACCTCCCACGCGTCCAGCAGGCCGTCGGAATCCGTGTCCGTCGTGGTGTTCTGAACGTAGACCCTCGTGAGAATCGTGGTCGTGTTGGCAATCAGGTTGATCATTTCATTCGACGGACCGACCCACGCCGGCACCTCCCTGTACCCCACGGTGACCAGGCCTGACGAAAGGGCAACGTTCGTTCCGCTTTCCTGCCAGCCGCCGCCGTTGACGTTCCACTGCGCGCCGCCGGCGATCGCGCCGGTCGGGACCAGGATCACCTGGAGGAACGAGAGGCTTTCCCCGTAGGTCCGGGTAATGGACGCATTCTCCCCTTCCGAGATGGTCAGCGTTTCCGCCACCGGCTCCGCCCAGCCGTCGATCGGTTTGAATTCCACGGTATGGACCGTCGGCGCCAGATTGCTCAACGTAACCCCGCTGTTCTGCCACACGCCGCCGTCCAGGCGCCACTGCGCGCCCGCCGAAACAGCGGAGAGCGGCTCGAGGCCGACCCGCAGAGATCCGTTCATCACATACGTCCGGCTGAGCGTCGTGGCCACGCCGTTCGTGAGGACAAGCACCTCGTTCGAGGGCGCCGTCCAGCCGTAGATCGACCTGTAGAGAACCGAGTGCGGGCCCGGCGACAGGTTGTTGAGCGTGACGCCGCTGTTGTTGTAGCCGCCGCCGTCCAGCGACCACTGCGCGCCGTCGCTGATCGCGGCCGGCGGGAGGATGTTGATCCGCAGGGACGGCGGAGGCACGACACCGCCCGGTTCGACGAACCGGACATTGCCGTGGCGCGAAGCCGCGTGGATCCACTCGTCCATCCAGTCGGTCGCGTACGTGAAGTCCTGGGCCCCGTGAGGCTGATGGTACGGATTATAGGCCACCACGTTGGTCGTCGCCTCGCCGTCATCGAACCGGAAGTAGTGAACCAGGTTCGTCTGGCTCTCGGAGACGGTCTTCGTGAAGTTCGTCCGGATCTGCGTGACCGTGCGGACAACATCCCACACGCGCACTTCGTCAATGCGGCCCTCGAAGTCCTCGCCGATGCGCACGAACGTATCGCCGCCCTTGCCGTTGATCGGCGGCGCACTGTAGAGGCCGTTGCTCGACACGGCGTAGTACCCGTTGGTGTACAACGTCAGGCTGGCGTTAGCGCTGTTGTAGACAGCCGCCACGTGCGTCCAGTCGCCCGCCGGCAGGACGCCGCCGCGAATGATGTACTCGACGGCGTTGGACAGCACGTAGCCCGTGTAGAACTGCAGCCCGCCCGACGCGTTGGTCTCGACGCCGAGCACGAAGTTCATCGCGTCCGCCCCGCCGGCCAGGTTCTGAACCACGCGGCGAATGATGACGCCCTGCCCCCCGGCCACGCTTTCCGCATTGACCCACGCCTCGATCGACCAGTCCACCATCCGCTGGCGAATGGACGTCGGCACCTCCAGGTAGTCGGACAGCGCGCCGTCGAACTCGACGGAACGGGACACGGCCGGATCGGTGGCGCCGGCCGGATTCGTCCCCGCACCGCGCTCTTCGTTGTCCGTCAGTCCGTCGTCATCGGTATCGACGATGTCGGGCCGGCTGCCGAGCTGCTGTTCGGTCAGGTTCACCACGCCGTCCCCGTCGCGATCCTCGTTCACGTCGAAAATCCCGTTCTGGTCCGTGTCCCACTCGCGCGGATTCGTGTCGGCCCAGAACTCGTAGAGGTTGACCAGGCCGTCGCCGTCCATATCATCCCGGGCCCCGTCCAGGCTGTTCGTGGACAGCGGGTTGAGGTGGTTGACCATTTCCCAGTCGTCCGGCATGCCGTCGCCGTCCGTGTCGTCCGCGCCGCGGGCATCGACCCCGCGGACCATGGCGTAGTCGTTCGTGATGAACGAGAAGCGGTTGGTCGGGAGCGCATATCCGAAATCGCCGTACGCATAATCGTCGGAGGCCGCGCCGAACAGCCCGTTCTTCGCCTTGCGGGCGAAGTCTTCCGCGGTCGTTCCGCCATCGTCGAACCGGTAGTACGCCAGCAGGCCGGCCGAGTTCTGCGGCACCAGCTTCGTCCTGTAGGCTTCGATCTGGGCGCCGCTGCGGGCGATCCCCCAGATCCGGACTTCATCCATCAGCAGGCGGCTGGCAAATGTGCCGTCAGCCGAGGCGCCGATGACCGGCGGGGTGATCGACGGATACAGGCGGGAGGACAGGGCCTCCTCGACAATGCGATCGTCCTGCACGAACACACCGTCGATGTACAGGTTGAGACTGTTGTTCGCGTGATCCCACGAACCGGCCAGGTGAATCCACCTGCCGGTCGGAAGGGCCGGCCCCACTACCTTATAATACATCCCGCCCAGCGTGTTGAACGCGATCACGGGCGTGTTGTTCGTGAGGCTCAACCGGTAGCTGATGTCTCCCAGGCCCAGCGGCCCTGGATTGTTCACCAGGTACCCGGTCATGTTCGTCGCCAGCAGCTTGACGTAGCACTCCACGGTCCAGTCCCTCTTATGAAGGAGCGGGTTGTAGTTGGAGACCGTGCCTTCCGGATCCGGAATCTCGATGCCGCTGTTGCTGCCGATCAGTGCGGCGCGCTTGACGAACGGCGACATCGAGTGAACCGGACTCGGGTCCACGCCGAGATTCAGATACTCCATCTGGATTTCCACGTCGTCCGGAATTCCGTCGTCATCGGTGTCGCGGCCGCTGTCCGATCCCAGGCTGATGGTCGGCAGGGCGGCGCCCAGCGTTCCGTTGGTGGGCGACGCTTCATTCAGATACCAGTAGTCCGCGGCAATGGCCGGCCGCATGACGCCGGGGCCGACACCCGTGCTGTCCGGACGCCAGTTGTGCTCGTTCGGATTCGTTTCGTCGCCGGTGCCGTTCACGTAATAGCGTTCGGCCAGGCGGTTGCCGTCCTGACCCAGGAACTCCTGCGAGTTCAGCAATGTGTCGCCATCCGGATCGCCCCAGAATCCGTCGTTGCCGGCGGCGCTCTTCGGATCCAGGTTGTACTCCACTTCCCAGCCGTCCGGCAGGAGGTCGTAATCCGTGTCTTCGTTGTCGGGGCTGGTCCACTCCAGGCCGCGAAGGACGGCCAGATCGCCCGCGATGGTGCTTGAATTGGTCGCGCCCAGCAGCAGCGGCGGGCTGAACACGCGGACCCCGTTCGTCCCGGCGACCGGCAGCGCGCCGGCGCCGTCGGACCAGATGTCGTTGCTCCCGCCCTCGCGGAATTGAGCGAGCAAGCACTGTTCGCGGTAGTGCGTCAGACCGTCCATGTCGGGATCGGCCCCCGCCAGCGTAACCGTGTTCGAGATTTGCGTGCCGTCCATCTTCACGATCACAACCTCGAGTATGCCGGACGGGGCGATCGAGTTATTCGGGTCGATTCCCTTCGACACGTCGTACCAGGTGCCTTCGAAGCTATCCACGAGATCATCGCCGTCGGTGTCGATGTCCAACGGATTGATCGCGTCATCGCTCGTCAGGTTGCTCGAGGCAATGCCCCAGGCCTGCCCCATGTCCTGGCCGATTCGCGGCCACCCATCCACACCGTTGTACTCCTGGATGTTGATCAGACCGTCGCCGTCGGCATCCGCGAACGCATCATTGTTCGTCGGATTGACTCCCGCGCCGGCGGCGAAGTAGGTGACTTCCCACTTATCATCCATCCCGTCACCGTCGCTGTCGAAATCGGCCGGATTGAGCGACCACAGTTCGCTCGCGCCGTTCGCCAGGTTGTACTCCTGGAGGTTGCTCAGGCCGTCGCGGTCAAAGTCACCGTTCCCGTTCTGCCCGATGTTCCCGAACCAGCGAGCTTCCCACCATTCCGGCAGATTATCGTTGTCGAGATCGTCTTCGATGGTCACGTTCATTCCGCCCACGTTGTCCCCATCGAACATGAACGCTTGGACCGCGCTCGCGGGTTCGCCGATGTCATAGAGCCCATTGTTATCGGCGTCGACCCAGGCACGCACCTGGTAGCCTTCGTAGGCGTAACTTACCGGTTGCGGCTCCATGTAGTTGATACTGTAAGCATAGTTGGATCCGAACGATGGCAGAACATTCGTGGCAAGAAGGCTCTGGTACAGTGGCGAGCCGAAAGCCTCGGTAGTTGTCAGCCACACCCCGACCATGATCCGTCCGGAGCCGGACCCGTCACCGGGCGGGTTGCTGCGCGGCGGCAGGTTGTTCCACAAGGACTCGTTGAAGACGTAACCCGAAACAGATCGAATCCCATACTGATAGGTCACGGTCATGGTGTTCGTCTGTCCCTTGACCACCGCCACCAGCTGGGAAGACGGTGCCGTCCATTCCGGGATGGAACGAAACGCCACAATGTGGTTGCCCGGGCCGAGGGCGTTTGTCACGCCGCCGTCCTGCCAGCCGCCACCGTCCACATTCCACTGCGCCCCCGCAGCGCGGGCCTCCGGCGGCTCGATATTGACAACCAGACCTCCGCGGGCCGCCGTGTAGAACTTGGTGAGAACCTTGTTCTCCCCCTCAGAAAGCGTCACCGTCTCGAGAGCGGGTTCCTGCCATCCATCCAGGGTGGTGAAGTCCAGCAAGTGGTCTCCGAGCGACACGTTGCTCACGACCGTGTCGCTGAGCAGCCACTGTCCGCCATCCACCCGCCACATCGCCCCGTTCGAGCGGGCTTCCGCCGGCTCCAGATACACGGCCAGCGTCCCGTTCAGCCGATAGGAACGGATCAGAGTCCTCGTCATGCCGTTGGTCAGCTCAACGGTTTCCGGAGGCGGTTCGGTCCATCCGTAGATGGATCGATACCCGAGGCTCACGCTCAGGTCGTTCGTCTCGCCCAGGGCGGCCACGGCGCCGCTGGCATACCAGTCTCCGCCGTTCAGCGACCACGCCGCGCCAATGGCCTGCATGGGCTGAAGGATGACGCGCACGGCCGGGTATTGCACCGTGACGCCGGGCGCATTGGAGTAGCTCACATTCCCGTTGATCGTCGCGGCCTTTCTCCACCGGTTGGTCCAGTCCTTCTGGCTGAACGCCGCCGCGAAGTCTTCCACCTGTCCCCACGTCCACGGACGGATGGTCGGATCGACGGCGCTGGTCCCGTTCGTGATGTTGTTGCCGCTGGTGCCGATGAGCGTCGGCGACGACACCCAGCGCGTGTTGTCGTCAAACCGGTAGTATGCGACAAGCCCCGGATCGTTTCCGGAAAGGCTTCGGCTGCGCTCCGATTCAATGCTCTCGGGACTGCGCGAAACGTTCCAGAGACGAACCTCGTCCATCAAGCCGTTGAATCCCTGCCCGATCCTCTGGATCACGGGCCCGATGCCGCTGGCCCTCGGGTTCTCGGCGCACACCTTGATCGCCACCTGCTGGCCGTTGACAAAGAGCTTGAGCTCCTGGGCGGCCGAATCATACGTCGCCGCAAGATGCGTCCACGTGACGGAGTCGCCGGGGATCGCCGAGCCCGTCACCCAGTTGGTGCCGAAACCGGCCACCGGCCGCAGGCTTCCGTCAATGCCGAGGTAGAAGTTGGTTTCGCCGGCCTCGGAATCGCGGTACACCACGGACCCGTTACCGCCCCATCCCGACGCAGGATTCACCCACGCTTCCAGGGTCCAGTTCATCAACCGGAACCGCGAATCCAGCGGCATGCTCAAGTAGTCGTTGGTCGTGCCGCCGAAGCGGAGAACCCGCGGGAAATACGGGCTGAGCGAATGCGCCGGATCTGTTCCGGCCAGTTTCTCGGCCAGGTCGTTGATGTTGTCGTCGTCCGTGTCGGTCAGCCGCGGATCCGCCGCATGGGCCTGTTCGTCCTGGTTCTGGAGGCCGTCGCTGTCATAGTCTTCCGCGCCATCGAGGACGCCGTCGCCATCCGTGTCGTCATCCCTCGGGTTGGTGTCGGAATAGTACTCGTAAATATTGAGCAGGCCGTCCTTGTCGGTGTCGCCCATCGGGTCGCAGCCGTTCACGCCGAAGAACAGCTTCTGCCACCATTGAGGCGGCTCGGAATCGCCGAGTTCGATGTCGCTCGTCTCCACGAAGGTGTTCGTAGCGAAGGTCACGCCGGAAAGCGCGTTGCTCCAGCTCAGGGGCCGCTCGTAGTCCTCCGCTGTCACGCCGCCATCGTCGAACAGGTAGCGGGTCTTGAACAGGCCGGCCAGAATCTCCGTGAAGGCCCTCTCCAACTCCTCGGAAGACGGCGCGTCAAAGTACGTGCCGTCGGTACCGTCGGACAACCGCTGCAATTCGGTCGGGTTGTACAGGTAGAACCCGATGGTATCGATCACGATCCCCATGTCCGCGCACGCGGCAATCAGCTTGTCCGAGGGCGAGGGCGATTCCGCCGGGACGTTCGGTTCGCCGTCGGAGATGAAGATGGCCAGGTGCCGGTCCAGGTCGGATGAAGTGCCGACCAGGTTCGTCATGCACTCGAGGGCCCCGATGTAGCCCGTCAGGTTCTTCGTGTTGAGAGAGTTGATGATTCTCTTCAGCTTGATCTTGTCCGTGCTGAACCCCTGCGTCAGGTTCGTGGCCTCATCGGAGAAAGCCACGATTCCGATCGGCGTATCCTGCGGCAGGAGGTCAATGGCCATGACCGAAGCTGCTTTCAGCGAGGCAAGCGGCTCGCCCGACATGCTTCCCGAAATATCCAGCACGAACACCACGTCCACCGCCAGCGGGTTGCGGATGACCACCTTGTCGAGGAACCCGGACAGGCCGGTATCCGCGATGGCCGCCGAGCCGCGCCCCTGGGCGCAGGCGGTGACCAGATCCTTGGCCTGGTAGGTGGCGTCGTTCTGCTTCAGCTCCAAGGCCTTGTAGGTCGGAATCCACGCGCCCGTGAGGTGCGTCCAGAGGTTGACGGGAATGGCCGTTCCGCTGATCGCGTAGGTCGAGCCGCCCGGAGACTGGAACTCGATGGAGGGAACGTTGTTGTCCACGCGCAGACAGAAATTGGTCAGCCCGGTATCGGTCCGGCGCACGACCAGGTTGCCGGTGCTTGTCGAATTCGTCAGCTGGACCCAGACATCGACCAGCCATTCCGCGCGATTCAGGTACTCCGCGTCAGGGATCGCCACAGAGGCGCCCGTCATCCGCATGCTTCGCTGGATCAGGGGGCTCCGGGAGTAGGTCGGACTCGTGACATGCCGGCCGCGCCACCAATCCGTCTTCAACAGAGACGTGTCCAGTTCCTGCCCATCCGTCCAGCTGTCGTCGTCCGTGTCGGTCGCCAACGGATCCGTCCCGTACTCGCCGATTTCAAGGCGGTTGATCAGCGTGTCGCCGTCGGAATCCCAGTCCCCATCCTTGACGCCATCGGCCGGATCGAGCGCGTACGCATCGAGCGGATTGGCGGAGAGATTGAACTCCCAGAGGTTGTTCAGTCCGTCGCCGTCGGGATCGCCCAGGGCATTCACGCAGTCGGCGCAGCCGAAGTGGAGCTCCTCCCACCAGTCCGGGATTCCGTTGGTATTTGAATCCGCCTCGGAGCCAGGCAGGTAGATCGGAGAAGCCGTGGTGTCGGGATAGCCCAGCACATCCGTGACCGCCGCCGACGGGTCGACCGCCAACCCGGCGCCGAGCACCGGCGTGCCGGCCAGCGTGAGGATGTACTTGGAGTAGGTCCCCGGATCCGCCACCGTAACGATTGTCCCCGCGCCCCAACTGCCCGTCGGACTCGTAATCCACGCATACGAGGCGTTCAGTTGCATGAGCGTGAGATTGGCCGTGGTCACGGTGCCCGTGGCCATCGTGGAATTGAAGGTCAGCGTCACCGTGTCGCCCGCATTGTAGGTCTTGCTGGCATCCACATCGCGCCAGACGACGTACTGGAGACCGGGATTCGTCGGAATCACCGGAACCATGGCGCTGGCGGATGGGTAACCGGATGCCTCCGCGACAACCTGCACCCCCGTGCTCACCGCCTCGCCGGTGACTTCAAAGGTCGCGCTGGGTTGGCCTGCCTGGATCGTCGCGCTGGAGGGCACATCCAGGGACTCCCCTCCGTCCGAGCCCGTGAGGGTGACACTCAACTTCGAGAGGGCATCGCCACCGCGCGTCACGGTCATCGTTCCCGCCTCATTGACCCTGACCGCAACCGGCCCGCTCAGGGCAAGAGTGGTGGGCGGAACGATCACGTTGAGGTTCGTGCTGTACGAACTGACGCTGGCGTTGATCGTGCCGGACCCGCTCGAAACCCCGAGAACGAGGAAATCGCCGCTGACCTGGCCCGCGGGTATCGTCAGCGAACTCGCATTGAGCAGGAAGGTGTCCACGGACAATGTGGACAACCGGATGGTCAGGTTGGCGCCCGATTCGCTGACCGGACGCCGGATCGTTACCGTGCTGACCTCACCCACGCGGTTTGTCAGAGGACTCGGGGTAAACGTCAGGGTCGGACTCTCCACGATGACCGCCAGGTTCGTCCCGTAGGAACCCGCGTTCGCCTGAAGGACTCCGCTGCCTTCGCCGAGACCGTACACGACCGTTTCGGCGCTGGCACCGCCCGCGGGAATCGTCACCGTGGACGGATTCACGCTGAACAGGTCCGGCGCGAGCGACGACAGAACGACGGTCAGGGAGTTCCCCGACTGGCCGACGGGCCTGGAGATGGTGAGCGTCTTTGCATCGCCAACGGTGTTCGTCAGGATCGTCGGAAGGAAGGTGAGCGTCGGGCTGTTCACGACAACGCTCAGATTTGTCGCATACGTGCCGACCCGCGCCTCCAGTTCCCCGGAACCGCTGGTGAGGCCGTACACCGTCACCGTGGCGCTCCCGAAGCCGGGCATGATCGTGGCGTTGGCTGTGTTGAGGCTGAATACCCCGGGCGCAAGCGACGAGAGCGACACCGAGAGAGTACTTCCGGCCTGCGTCAACGGGCGGGAAATACTGACGGTGCGCGCATCGCCGACGGTGTTCGTCAGCGGGACCGGCGTGAACGTCAGGACCGGCGACTCCACCTCGATGGCGATGTTGGTCGCATATGACCCGACACGGGCTTCCATGAACCCCGCGCCCGCCGTCAAGCCGTACACGGTCACCGTGGCGCTGATGTTCCCGGCCGCGATCGTCACGTCGCCCGCGCTCAGCCCGAACACATCGGGTGACAGCGCCGAAAGACTCATGGACAGGTCGGCGCCCGCCTCCGATGGAGACCGGCTGATCGTCAACGTGCGGGCATCGCCCACGGTGTTCGTCATCGTGGGGGTCGGCGAGAAAACAAAGGTCGGGTTGTTGACGGTCACGGGCAGATTCGTCGCATAGGAGCCGGACCGGGCCTGCAGGAAGCCCGCGCCCGACGTCAGACCGTACACCGTCACCGTGGCGCTGATGCTTCCGGCCGGAATCAACACGCCGCCCGCGCCGAGAGAGAAAACGCCGGGCGCCAGAGAAGCCAGGGTGAGGTTCAGGTCCGCGTTCGCCTCGCCCAGCGGGCGGCTGAGCGTCACGACCCGCACATCGCCCACGGTGTTCGTCAGCGACGACGGCAGGAACCCGACGGTGGGCGCGCCCACCGTGACGGAGATGTTTGTGCTGTAGGCGCCATTGTAGGCGGCGAGCGTGCCGCTGCCGGCTGAAAGACCGGTCACCTCGAACGTCGTGCTCTGCTGGCCCGCGGGGATGCTCACGCTGGCAGCGCTCAGGCTGAACACGTCCGGCGCGAGGGAGGAGATATTGAGGACCAGTTCGACGGCGTTTTCGTCGGAGGGACGGGTCACCGTCACAATGCGTTTGTCGCCGACCACGGTGGAGACCGAGCCGGGCGAGAAACTGAGCGACGGATCGTTAATCACCACCGTCAGGTTGGTCTTGAACGAGCCGACTCCGGTTTCCATGATGCCCGTGCCGGTCGAAAGACCGTAGACCGTCGCCGTCACGCTCACGTAGCCCGCCGCAAAGCTCGCGAAGACCGGCTCCACGCGGAAATATCCCGGCTCGAGCGACACAAAAGAGACGTCCAGGTCACCGCCCGCCTCGTTGTAGGGCCGGGTGATGACGACATTCCGCACACCGCCCACGGTGTTCGTCACAGGGTTCTGCGAGTAGACGAGGGCGGGATTGTCCACCGTGATTCGGCTGTAGCTGTTGGTGTTATCCTCGACGCCGATCGCCGTGGCGTGAACCGTGGCCTCGCCTGGCGCCCGGCCGACCACGGAGAAGTTCGCGCTCATCTGGCCCGAGGGAATCGTCACCGAGGAAGGAACCGTCATCGTCAGCGGATCATCGACGGAGAAATGCACGGTCAGCGGCGAGACATTGGTCGTCGACGTGCGGGTCACGGTCATGGGCAGGGCGTCGCCGGCAGCCGTGGACGCGGCCGCGGGGCTCAGAATCAGCCCGCTGTTTCTCGTCACCATTACGACCGAGGTGGCGGCGTAACTGCCGATGTGCGCCGTCACGGGAATGTTGGTGGACGAAACATCCTGGATCATGGAAAGGCCGGAGATGTAAACCGTCTTGCTCCACTCATAGGTGGTGAACGAGACAGTGATCGAGCTGGACGGAGTGTCGGCTCTTGCCGCGCCGAGCCCCAGCACGGACGAATTCCCGCTCTGGAGCTCGAAGGTCAGGGGACCGTGCGAATTCATCGCCACACGGCGGATCACCAGCGGAACCGTATCGCCCACCCGCACCGCCGGGGCGGCCGGACCGAACGACAGCGTGGCGTCCGCCACGGTGACACTGCACGTCAGGCTGCCCAGGATTCCCCCGCCCATGGTCAACGTGAGATCGATCGGCACCGGAGTCACCTCGCCGTCCAGCCGCTTGATCGCCAGGGCGGAGAAGAAGACAAACGACTCGTAGTTGCTGCCGTCCGTTGTCAACGCCTGTTCAATCGGCGTCGCATCCACGTAGACGCGATCCGAATACTCCGACCACGGATAGACGACGGTCTTCGGCTGGGTCGTGGACGTGTTCAGGCCGCTGACGATGAAGGAACTCACGTCGCCCGCGATGATCGTCTGGGTGGCAGGCGCCACCGTCTGACCCAGCGCTGCGGAGCCCCACGAAAGGAACGCCAGGAGCAGCAGTGCCCGTGTGAAATGCGACGAGTTGAGACTCTGTTTCTTCATAACCACCTGCCTGTGTTGAGAAACGCCGACTTCATCGAACGAACGAGTGGAATCCGGGTACAAAAACGGCGGGAAAGCCCGTC
>CALMZY010000276.1 GCA_937870865.1 uncultured Lentisphaerota bacterium
CGTGGCGACGACCGACCCGGACTACTCCCGCTGGACCCAGTGGATCTTCCTGCAGATGTTCAACGCGTGGTTCGACGCGGACGCGCAGAAGGCGCGGCCGATCGCGACGCTCGTCGAGAAGCTGAAGAAGCAGGGGCTGTCCGGCGCCGCGCTCCGCAAGGCGGTGGATGAACATCGGCTGGCGTTCATGTCCGAGGTGCCGGTGAACTGGTGCCCGGCGCTCGGCACGGTGCTCGCGAACGAGGAAGTGACGAACGAGGGCCGCTCCGACCGCGGCAACCATCCCGTCTATCGCCGCGCGCTGAAGCAGTGGATGCTGCGCATCACGTCGTACGCCGAGCGCCTCGTGGACGACCTGAAGTTCTGCGACTGGCCGGAATCGATCAAGATCATGCAGCGGAACTGGATCGGGAAATCCGAAGGCGCTGAGGTGAAGTTCGCGGTTCACGGTTCGGGGTTCTCGGTTGTGGTCTACACAACGCGGCCGGACACGTTGTTCGGCGCCACCTATATGGTTCTCGCCCCCGAGCATCCGCTGGTCGAGCAGATCACTACGGCGGAACAGCGCGCGGCGGTGAAGGCGTACGTTGAGTCCGCCGGCCGCAAGTCCGAGATCGAGCGCATGACCGAGGGCAAGGAGAAGACGGGCGTTTTCTCCGGCTCGTACGCGGTCAACCCGGTCAACCAGCAGAAGATTCCGGTCTGGGTCGCGGACTACGTGATGATGGGCTACGGTACGGGCGCGATCATGGCCGTCCCCGCGCACGACACGCGCGATTTCGAGTTTGCGACGAAGTTCAATCTCCCGATCGTGCAGGTGGTCCAGCCCCCGGCCGGCGTGGATTGGAAGGGCTACGTGGACGACGGCGTCGCGGTGAACTCCGGAAAGTACAACGGGCTGAAGACTCCCGACTTCAAGAAAACGATAACGGCCGACCTGGAGGCCGCTGGCCTCGGGAAGTTCGCCGTGAACTACAAGCTGCGCGACTGGATTTTCAGCCGCCAGTGGTACTGGGGCGAGCCGTTCCCGATCGTGCATTGCGCGGACTGCGGAACGGTCGGCCTGCCCGAGGACCAGCTGCCGCTGCTGCTGCCGGACCTGGAGAATTTCAAGCCGGAGTCGAGCGACGATCCGGACATGCCGCCGAAGCCGCCGCTGGGCCGCGTGAAGGAATGGGTGACGACCCCATGCCCGTCGTGCGGCAAGCCCGCGCAGCGCGAGCTGAACGCGATGCCGCAGTGGGCCGGCTCGTGCTGGTACTACCTGCGCTACCTCGACCCGAAGAACGGCAAGCGGTTCTGCGATCCCGAGGTCGAGAAATACTGGATGTCGCCGAACGGCGTGGACCTCTACGTCGGTGGCGCGGAGCACGCGGTCCTGCATCTGCTGTACGCGCGCTTCTGGCACAAGGTCCTCCACGACCTGGGCCACGTTTCGAAGCCGGAGCCGTTCGGGAAACTTTTCAACCAGGGCATGATCCGCAGCTTCGCATACCGCGACAAACGCGGCATCTATCTCGGTTACGACAAGGTCGATCTGTCTGGCGACAAGCCGCGGCACAGGGAGACGGGCGAGGAGCTGATCGAGTCGATCGAGAAAATGTCGAAGAGCTTGAAGAACGTCGTGAACCCGGACGAGGTCATCGGCGAATTCGGCGCGGACACGTTCCGGCTGTACGAAATGTTCATGGGCCCGCTGGAGGCGTCCAAGCCTTGGAACACGCGCGACGTGCCCGGCGTGCACCGGTTCCTGAACCGCGTCTGGCGCATGGTCGCCGGCGACGAGGATCACGCCGCGCTGGTTGCCGATTCCGGCGGCGAGGAACTCGAGCGCGAGTTGCACAAGCTGATCAGGAAGGTCGGCGACGACGTCGAGTCCATGAAGTTCAACACGGCGATCGCCGCGATGATGGAATTCGTGAACGCGGTGTACAAAGCCGGGGCCGTCGGCCGCGACCAGGCCGCGCGCTTCGTCCTGGTTCTCGCCCCGTTCGCCCCGCATCTCGCGGAAGAGCTGTGGGAGAAGCTCGGGCATTCGAAGAGCCTGGCCCACGAGCCGTGGCCCGTGGTCGATCCGAAGTTTCTCGTGGAAGACTCGATCGAAATTCCTGTTCAGATCAACGGCAAGCTCCGCGGTCGCATCAAGGTGCCGGCGGCGGCCGCGCAGGCCGACATCGAAGCCGCCGCGAAGGCGGACGCCGGCGTGTCGCCGCATCTCGCCGGCAAGACGATCCGCAAGATCGTCTACGTGCCGGGGCGGTTGTTGAACATCGTGGTGGGGTGAAGGGTTGCGGGACCCTTTCAGGGTCCGGGGTGATTGTGCATGGCCGTTGTCCCGGCGTTTCACGCCGGGCTGAGGTGCACGACCCCGTTGGGGTCGTAGCAGCCTGAAAGGCTGCTGCAACACAGCCCGGCGCGGGGGCCGGGAACAGGTGCGACGAATGAACAGCGCAGCCTGAAAGGCTGCTGCAACACAGCCCGGCGCGGGGGCCGGGAACAGGTGCGACGAATGAACAGCGCAGCCTGAAAGGCTGCCGCAACACAGCCCGGCGCGGGGCGCCGGGGAACCGCGTAGAAAGAAGACTACCCAACCCTGAAAGGGTTGCGCAAACGGACAACATCGCATGTCGCAATCACTGTCCCAAATCTACATCCATGCCGTCTTCAGCACAAAAGACCGGACCCGCGTGATTGCATATCCGCAATTGAGGGACTCGCTGAACGCCTATGCCGCTGGCATTCTGAATAACCTTGCATGCCGGGCGGTCATTGTCGGTTCGGTCATCGACCATATGCACGCGCTCTTCCGGCTTGGACGTACGGCCGCTGTGGCTGACGTTGTGGGCACGCTCAAGAAGCGAACCTCGGTCTGGATCAAGGATCAGAACACGCAAGTGAAAGATCCTTTCCTGGTCAAGTTCGCCTGGCAGGCGGGGTACGGCGCGTTTTCCGTGAGTGCGTCGAAAGTCGAGGATGTGCGCGCGTATATCGCGGGCCAGGAGGAACATCACCGACGGCAGGGATTCCAGGAGGAATATCGGGAGTTCTTGACGAGGTACGGGATTGAGTTTGATGAGAAGTACGTTTGGGATTGAGGATTGCGTGACCCTTTCAGGGTCCGGGGTGATTGTGCGTGGCTGTTGTCCCGGCGTTTCACGCCGGGCTGAGATGCACGACCCCGTTGGGGTCGCAGCAGCCTGAAAGGTTTCTGTGATAGCGCCTAGTGCAGAACATGCTACATTCATGTTGATGTGATGGAGGGGAAGAACCATGAAACCTCGCATTCGTCTTCTGACCCTGACGGTCTGGATCACGGCGACTCTGCTTGTCTCCGCGGGGCTGCTGGTCGTGCTCGGGATTTTCAACGAGGCGCTGAACTGGGACCTGTTCGGCCCCAGGCTCGAAGCGATTCTCCAGGGCGTGTTCGCGTCGTGTCTTGCCCTGGCGTTTATCGGCCTGGGACTTACGCTGGTTCTGGGCACGCAGGAGATTGTCCGTTCGTTCTCGGTCATCCGGCGGCATTTTCAACCGGAGGAGGCGCGGCCTGAAGCGTCGGGGAATGTCTACGGCAAGTTGATGCTGTACATCGTACTCGCCTTCGCGGTTCTGGTGACGGCGCTCGCGAGCCTGAACCACGTGGTTCAGGCCCACCGGTCCAAGGTGTTCCGGAAGCTCGCGGCGGAGCAGATGGATCACTTCGCGGCGAAAGTGGCGGCGCAGGTGGACGACCTGGGCGTTCCGCCGCGGGATCACGTGCCCTACGAAATCTACGATTTGGTTCACACGCTCGACAGTCTTTCGTTTGTCCAGCGGGCCACGCTCTATCTTCCGGACCCGGACGATGAGTCCGCCCTGTGGGGGTACACGGCTTGGCGTGAATACCGGGACCAGGACGGGTTTGCGCGATTCTTTATCGCGAAGGACTTTGAAAAGGCGATGAAGGAAGCTCTGCGGGGTCGCAGCGGCGACTTGGAGCGGATCAACAGCAAGACAGGCTTCAACTGGTACCAGGTGATCAAGGGCGACAAGGGTCAGCCTCTCGGCGTTCTGCGGATTGACGGCAACCCGCGCGAGAGTTTCCGGGAGTACTTCCTCGGCTCCTGAGGACCGGGTGGTTACGGCTGTTTCCTGTCCAACTGCTTCAGGAACGACCTGGCGCGTTGGTGCCGGGGGTCGATTTCCAGGACCTGGCTGAATCGCGCGCGGGCGTTTTCGTAGTCCTTTTCCTGATGGAACAGAATTCCTTCGTTCAGCAGCGCCTCGGTGTTGTTCGGATCCGCGGCGAGGATTTCGGCGAACTTCGCACGGGCGGCCCTGACGTCGCCCTGCAGCGCGTAGCACATGCCGAGTGCGTTTTGGGCATCCCACAACTGGGGGTCCGCCGCGACGGCGGCCTCCAGATTC